>NZ_JAUBTV010000051.1:0-54936 GCF_036705145.1 Microcoleus sp. B5-D4
CTATTAATTCTGATGTAATCATAGCCTGCATAGATACTTTCTTTGCTGTGGTGGAGCGGCCAACCGTTATTGTAGTAGATCAAGCTTCTATTCATACTAGCAATGCCATTTTCGAGAAAATTGAAGAATGGAAAGAACGCGGTTTAACTATATTTGAATTGCCTACTTATTCACCTGAATTGAATTTAATTGAGATTTTGTGGCGGTTTATCAAATATCAATGGCTCGAAATAGATGCCTACTCGAGCTGGCAATCTCTTGTTTCATCTGTAGAAAAAATTCTTAAAGAATTTGGAGATAATTATGTAATTAATTTTGCTTAACTACTTATCTAGGACTAATTCAGCAACGGAGGAAACGGCATTGCCGTTTCCCTACCGCAAAATAATCAATCTTCCTGGCTTGGATGTAACCATCACCCGATTAATTGTAGTGCCGTGTCCTGACTGAAAGCATCCAGGATACAAGCCCCCGGATTCATTCCGAAAGCAGACTCAGGACCCAGAAATAAAAAACCTGTATCCGAGAAACTTGCCGAACGTATTTATCCGTGGGGTCAATGTTTCAATCTAAAATCTAAAATCTAAAATCTAAAATCGATTGACTGTGGGTAATATCAATCGCTAGCTGCTGTTTCCAATTTCTGCCCAATTCTCGGTTCCGTACCATTCAACAACCGCTGAATATTGCTGCGGTGTCGCACAATTACAAACACACCGCCCGCAATTCCAAACAATACATAAGCCAGCGGCTGATGTAAAGCAAACATCAATCCAGCCACGCTAATTGCCCCGATAATCGAACTTAAAGAAACAATTCGCGAAACCGCAAATACTATCCCGAAAATTCCGAAAGTTCCCAAACCAACGGGCCAGTACAAACCCAGCAAAACTCCCAAACTCGTAGCCACAGATTTACCCCCCGTAAACCCCAGCCAGATTGATTTGCTGTGGCCCAAAACAGCCGAGAAACCCGCCAAAGTTGCCATCCAAGGGAGGAGAGTTGCAGTATTTTCTAAACCTGCTGCGGTTGCTAGCTGGCTGGTAAAAGTGAGAGAGTAAATGTAGCGGATTAGGACGATCGCACTTACCCCCTTCAACACATCCACCAACAAAACCCCCAACCCCGGCCACTTCCCCAAAGTCCTCAGTACGTTAGTCGCACCAGTCGAACCCGAACCAACCTCTCGAATATCAATTCCTAGCATCCATTTCCCCAAGGCGTACCCCGTAGGAATCGAACCAAGCAGATAAGCTGCTATTAGCAATGCGCCATTTAAAATTATCCAGCTAGCCATTTTTTAATTTGAGATTTCCTGTACTTTTAAAATTTGCAACCTTTCCCTAGCATAATTAGCAATTAGCAATTAGCAATTACTAATTAGCAATTACCAATTACCAATTACCAATCAAAAATCCTTAGCAGTCGTCAAAGTTTGCGGATCTGCAGCAAAGGCCAACCATAACGGAAATTGCAGGATTGACAAACTAATTAAATCCTCAGTTTCATCAATGACAATTAGGGGCAATTTGCCATCTTTCACCAGTCGATCGGCTTTTTGAGCCAAAGCCTCCGCAGACTCAAACATAATAATCCCCCTTTCCGGGCCAAAATCGCTGCGAGTAATGCCCAAACAGTCCTGCAAACCCCGGCGCCACTCTCCCAAACGTTCGGGACTGTTCGCGAGCACCAAAGTCCGCACCCGTCCACCGTAGACGCTTCTGAGTACAGAAATAATTGTCGAAGTAATCAAGATATTTTGCAAGCGCGAACCCATAGTCCGCAAAGCACCCCTTCCTCCTTGGGTGAAAAACCAGTTAGAAACTCGTTCCGCGTGGATGGGTTCAAAAGTGCGGCGGAGTTGCCAAGGCGGGCCGTAGTAGTCGGGGACAGTGCGATATTGATCGAGGGTGCGGCGAATTTGTTTGGCTTGTTCTTGAAATCCCTGTTCGGCAAATTTGGGATTTACCGGTGCTGAGGATTGAGACTCCTCAGCAGCAGTTCGCTGTGGTGTCTCTTGCACCGGCGGTGTCAAATCTAAGAGTTCGGCGGTAGCGGCCAAATCCTGCAAACTGCCTACTAAATAGTCTTTGAAACCCTGGACTCGAATTGCTAAATCTTGGGAAACGCCGGCAAAAGTGGTTCGCATTTCCTTTTGAATTCGATCGCGCCGCCGTTCTAGTTTTTCAACTTCGATTTGTAGCGCTTGTTTGCGCTGATCTAGTTGAATCAAGCCGTCTTGTACTAAACGCCCGATCGATGCTTGAGCCGCGCCCAACGCTTCTATAGCATTGGCTTTGTCGGCTTCCAAGGCGGCAATTTTTTCAGTCAAAGCTTGTTCTTGCTGCTGCAATTCTTTGACTCGCTCTGCCAACTGTTCGGTAACATTTTCTGGGATGGGCGTTACCGTTTCTTCGGTTGCTGTTGGCTGCGAGTCTGTGGGAGGCTCGATTTGAGCGATCGGACTTTCTGATTCGCCATCGTCGGTGTTGGGCCCAATTTGGGCGAGTGCGCCTGCTTCGTCCACGAATTGGGCGATTTCGGCATCTTCCTCGTCCAGCGGCGGGTCTGTTTCTGCCGGGTGTTGGGCTGGCATTTCATTTTCGTCGAGCCACAAATCTTGTGTTTGAGATAGAAGTTGGTACTCCGTCTCATTCACGGGTAAATCGACTTCGCCGTCACCGCTTGGGGCGGCTGGTTGTGGTTGCGGTTCTTGGGTTGGAGATTCGTCTGAATTCATGGGAAATTTTGTTCGGCGTGGGGCACAGAAAAGTTAAAAATTTAAAATTAACAACTTTTTTAGTCTTGACGGGGACAGCGCTGTTCTAAGCAGGTCTGTAGCATTTTACGATCGAACAGAACCGGCAGAAAGTGAATGCTGTTAATTTCTTTGAAATAGAACAAAATCGGCACCGCGGGCCAAAATATCCGCCAATTTTGCCATTCTCGGTAAGGAAAGCGGCGGATTAAGTTGGACGATCGATAAATGTCCAAATCTGTTGGGGTAAATTGCAGCCGGATGGTGGCTGCTTGGTACATCAGAAACAAGCCGAACAGCGCAAGTGGCAAACTCGCCCACTTCTGCACGAACAGCAGCGGTAGGGCCGCCAGTACCAGGACTAGGGGAATCGCATAACTCGGGGCGAGTTCGATCGTACTTGTCGGCGCAGTCGAAGAGGCAGTTGTAGTCACGGTTTTAAATCAAGGGTAGTAAACTAATGTTGCCAATTATTCATATTTTATCCGTTTCTTAGCTTACAGGCCTTTGAGTACGCTAGAGCCCGTCCCCTGAAACATCAGCCAAGTCAGGAAAAAGTTCACAATAAAAATAGCCAGCAAAGCCGTCACCACCGCTGTGGTAGTCGATTGACCGACGCCTTTTGCCCCGCCGGTGGTGGTCAAGCCCCAGCTAGTGCCGATTACAGCAATCAAACCACCGAACACAAAAGCCTTAATTGCCGCGCTGCAAATATCCCACAGACTCAGGAAATTGCGGACTGATTCTAAAAACACGCTTTGAGAGATGCCGTACATCGTCGTAGCAATCAGCAGTCCACCGAGGATGCCGGTGACGAGACACATGATTGTTAAAATTGGCAGCATCAAGCAGCAAGCTAGGACGCGGGGAATTACTAAATAGTCGATCGGGTCTGTTCTGAGCATCAGCAGGGCATCTATCTGCTCTGTCACCTGCATCGTGCCGATTTCCGCCGCAAAAGCCGAACCTACCCGTCCCGTCACGATGACGGCTGTTAAGACGGGGCCGAGTTCGCGAGTCAAAGACAAAGCCAAAACGCCACCGACGACATTGCCGGCACCGAGGTTAATAAACTCCCTCGCTACCTGAATAGTAAATACCATGCCGACAAAACCCGCAGTCAGCAAAGCAATCAGCAGAGATTCCGGGCCGACTGCTGCCATTTGGTCGAGGGTGTTGCGGCGGTGAATTTTGCCCTTCAGTAAGTGCAGCATGACTTGGCCACCCAATAAAGCTGCTGCCAGCAACCGCTGACTCCACAAACTGAGGCTGGAAGATGTAGTGGTGCTCAAGGGGATTTCGAGTATAGAACAACTGCAAAAAATGAAATCTATCTACAAATCTTAAACAAGTTTTTTCTCTAACATTTAAGATTTCTGACAGAACCGGCCACTGAGGGCGATCGCTGCCTATCGTAGAAAAGGACAAGTTTTGTTTGCTTGTACCTTTCGGCAGTTTAGCTGAATTTACTGACTCTTATGAGCATTTTTCCCAATTTTCTTCGCTCTCTACTGCTGACGGGCCTGTTGAGCTTTGTCGCCCCCTTATTGTTAATCGGCGCGGGATTGACTAGCTTTTCGCTGATTGGCTTCGTGCCTGCTCTCCAAGGAGTTGGTCGTTCTGGAGAAGACCTGATTTTGCAGTTCTTAGCTACTTTCGGCAGCGGCTGTCCCCTCCAGGGTTTTTTGGTGATCGGTCTAACATTTAGTTTGGTGGGTGCTTTGTTTGATACCTACGCTTCTTATCAGCATTCGCGGTGGAGTTAATCGAACCTTCGATTTTAGATTTTAGATGGCAATTCCTCGCTCGAATCTAAAATCTAAAGTTGCTGGGTTCGGGTTGGATCGGATACCCGCCCCTTTTGATGATTTTACAATACCGATCGCGAATGTTCGGAAATGCGATCGGCCTTTTTGCGGAAAACCGAATCCCCCTATTTCGGAAGCTGGAATATATTAAATACAGGTTGAGTCAAGTGTTTCTCAACCCTAAAAACTTCAGATAGTCGAGGTATTAGTTATGGCACTTATTCGTTGGGAACCTTTGCGGGAAATGGACTCCTTGCAACGAGAAATGAATCGGTTGTTTGATAGCTTGACACCGGCAACCGATCGCGCATCTAACGGTTCTGCTTTTCTACCCCCCGCCGAACTCGAAGAAACTCCCGAAGCCATCCACCTTAAGTTAGAAATTCCGGGCATGGAAGCTAAGGATTTGGACGTACAAGTAACCGCAGAAGCTGTTGCTATCAGTGGCGAACGCCGTCAGGAAACTAAGAGTGAAGATAAAGGCATGACTCGCTCTGAGTTCCGCTACGGTTCGTTCCGCCGGGTGATTCCCCTACCCGCACGGGTTCAAAATGACAGCGTAGAAGCTGAGTACAAAAATGGAGTTTTAAACCTGAATTTGCCCAAAGCGGAAGCAGAAAAGAACCGCGTGGTTAAGGTTCAAATCGGTGGCTAATAATTGTTTCCTACTTTAGTTAGTTAATTAGTAGGGGGGCGCAAGGCACCCCCTATTTGTTTTGGGAATAGATTATTGGTCATTGGGAATTGATAATTGGGCCGAAAAGCATTGGGCCTTGCGAGTTTGAGGAATGATCCTTCCATCTTCCATCTTCCTCTTCCATCTTCCATCTTCCATCCATCCTTACATCCGAAGAAAGCGAATCCGTTGTCGAACTTCCTTGTTCCGATTCTTCAACCGTGCTAAACTCCAATAAGCAATGGTTGGTGAGGAGACTTGCGTGCCCAGTCAGGGAGTTGGAGGAAATGGAATTGCATCTGAGTTTGGAGACTTAACCGGGATGACTCGCGAAGAAGTCGATGATTTTTTGCGCGGATTGGGTGCTAAGGTAAAAATTTCTTCAGGAAATTATGTTGAATACAAATTTTCTGACAGGTCAAAAGTCATAATTCGCACTAATAGTGAAGTTGTTCGCCTGCCAGCACCGCGATATGGCTCAGATGGTAGAAGAATAAACTGGGGTTTGCGTCTTGACAAAGATGGTAGCGTACTCCAAACACGCGATGAATTTGGCAATCAGATTCCTGATACGCACATTACTGGAGAAAAAGTGAGTAATTAATATGCCTGATGACTACAACTTGCTTAATTTAGGTGGACTTACATCCCTCGTGAAAAATGTCAATGTGTCTTTGTGGGGGAATGAAGTATTACTGGAATGTATCTACGATCCTACAGGCGATCAATTGCCTTACTCTTTAGTTTTTCAAGACTGCCGAGAAATTATGTGGGAGGTGCATGATGAAGAGGAAGTAAAAGAACCATTAGCTGATTTGATTGGTTTTCATTTGGGTGAAAACGCGCACCGGAAAGCAGCTTTGATTCATACGGATATTTTTGAAATTTCAATTTTGTACGGCAGTTTTAGCATTCACAAGGGAGAAAACCTAAATGCTGAAGATTTAGAGACAGAGGTTTTGGTATCACAAGCGCAAGCAGTCGTTTAGTAATTTCGATTTTAGCTGTGAGATTTTAGATAAAAGACTTGGCAATGAGTTGAGAAACAGAGGTTTTGGTATCACAAGCGTATTGCGTAGCTACTTGCAAAAGGTAATGTGCTAAACTCGAAAAGGCAATGGTTGGTGAGGAGACTTGCGTGCCGAGTCAGGGAGTTGGAGGAAATGGAATTGCATCTGAGTTTGGAGACTTAACCGGGATGACTCGCCAAGAAGTCGATGACTTTTTGCGCGGACTGGGTGCAGAAATCAGAACTACTAGAGATGGTTATGTTGCATATAAATTTTTTGATAAGTCAACACTAATGATCCGTCCTAACGGTGAAGTGATTAGAACGCCTGCACCAAAATATGGCTCAGATGGAAGAAATATCAACAAAGGTTTGCGTCTCGATAGAGATGGTAATTTATTGCGAACGAGAGACGAATTTGGTAATTTAATTCCAGGGACTCACAATACGGGAGAGAAATTAAATGAGTGATTGGAAGGATGACTATAACTTGCTTGGATTGGGTGGTTTTACATCTTTAATCACAAAAGTCAACGTATCTTTATGGGGAAACGAAGTATTAATTGAATGCGTCTACAATCCAGAAGAAAGATTGCCTTATATGCTGGCATTCAAAGACTGTCGCGATATCAGTTGGACTGTACACGATGAAGAGGCTGTGGGCGAATTGGAAGCTGAATTCTTCGGAATTTCTTTGGGCGAGCCGGAACACCGCAAGCCTGCGGTGATTACTACAGACATTTTTGAAATTTCTATTTTGTACGGCAGTTTTAGCATTCACAAAGGAGATAATTTTAACTCACCCATAGCAGATTTAGAAACAGAGGTTTTGGCATCGGGTACGCCAGTATTGTACAAATAACCAATAATATGGTTTCCGGTTGCATCGGAATGATTTAACCGCAGAGAACGCAGAGAACACAGAGGGAGATAAGAGAGATGAATAATTCCGATGCTAACAGATTTGATATAACCAGTAACCAAATCAGTTTACGATACTTAATAGAACTTTTTTCCCAGATGAGGTAAAACACAATGCCTGATATTGTTGATATTGCCGTAGGTGCAGGTTCGTTCCAAACCCTCGTAACAGCCGTGCAAGTAGCTAATTTAGTAGACGCGCTCAAAAGTCCGGGCCCTTTTACTGTCTTTGCACCCAATGACGATGCTTTTGCCAAATTGCCGCCAGGAACTATCACAACCTTAGTGCAGAACGTTCCCCAACTGACCAGGATTTTGATGTTTCACGTCGTATCGGGGAAGTTTATGAAGGCTGATTTGGCAAAACTCGGTTTTGTTACTTCCTTGGAAGGTTCGCCGATTAAAATTGATTGTTCTGACGGTTTTGAGGTGAAAAATGCTACAGTTGTCGCTGCGGATATCGAAGCTGATAACGGCGTCATCCATGTGATCGATAATGTGATTTTAATGGGCTAGTTTCACGGTCTATTGATTTTCAATTTTCGATTTTTGATTGACTCTACAGATGAATTTGAGGGTTTGAACTTTGGTCTAATTTTTTTGGGTTTAAGCCACGGAAGTCTGGATATCGCATCTATCTTTAGGTGTGATGTTAAGTCGCAGCGGGAGCGAGAGCTTGCATTGAGCAGTGTCTCTTTGCTCCCGATCGCGCCTTGGTTTTTTAGCGCGTGAAGGTAATTTAAATATAAAACCGTTGTCTTTTCGTCGGATATATTTTAAGATGATTGTTTACAAAAATTTGAAAATCAATAATTATTATAATATAAGCAAACCAGTGTGGTGAGCACTATGCAAATCCTAGCCACCAGCCTCAAAGCAACAGTCCGCCAGCGTACCTTGGAACTGCAAGTTCTCAACGAACTTACTGCAAAAGTTCAAGCCAGTCTCAGTGCTGATGAAATTTGGTCTGCGTGTCTGGCACATCTCGATCGCCTCATTCCCACACAGGCGATCGCCCTTTTGACGCTACCGGACGATCGAATATACCTGGAACACTTACAGCCGTTAAGTGCTAGCACCAAAGCCGAAATGGAAGGGCGCTTGCAAGCTGCTCGCGCTGAATGGCTTGCTGGCAATCGGGACTGGGCGCACAACATCACTCCCCCACCAATTGCTCAGTTTCAGTCGGTCTTGATGGCACCAGCCAACCTGGATGAAAGTGAAGAATTGTTGGGAGTATTTTTCATTGGTGCAGAGCAGGCCAATGCTTTTAATTTGGAACACCTTTGTTTGCTCCACACGGCCGCTCAAATTTGTACAAAACAGTTAAATATACTAGCAGCTAAAACGACCAGTGTCAAGGATAAACTAAAAAATAATTTTGCTCTGGATTCGGAAAGTCAAGAACTATTGTTGCGGGCTTTAATGACAGGTACGCCGGACAGAGTTTTTGTGAAAGATAGAAACTTTAGATACATTTTTGTCAATCAAAGTTTTGCTGAATATTTGGGGAAAAATGTTGAGGAAATTATCGGCAAAGATGATATTGAATTAGGGTTTTCAGCCGAATTAGTATTTGGCGATCGCAACGGCCAAATTAGGGGCATCCGCGAGGAAGATCGAGCTGTGCTGGGGGGGGAGAGGGTTCGTAATCCCTACCAGACGATCCTCTTTGAAGGTGGCAAACAGCAGATATTTGACACGCAAAAAGTGCCACTGTGCGATGCAGAGGGTAATATATTTGGGGTTTTAGGTTTTTCTAGAGAGATTGGTCAATTGCAGACCACAGATGAAGCCAGGAATCAAAGCCAAGCCAAACTGCAAAAAATTACTGCTAGCGTACCGGGTACGGTATATCAAATAGACTTACATCCAGACGGCTCGATGGCCTTCTCGTTCGTGAGCGCGGGCTGCCGAGAATTGTATGAAATAGAACCAGAGGCTGCTCAGCAGAATTTTAATGTAATTGTTGATATGATTCATTCCGAAGATCGAGATGATTTTATCAACTCGGTGACGCTTTCTGCTGAAAATTTGCAGCCTTGGCGGTGGGAAGGAAGAATTGTCACTCCGTCGGGAAAACTTAAATGGGTGCAAGGAGCTTCCCAGCCAGAATTTCAAGCATCGGGGGAGATAGTTTACTACGGCTTATTCACGGATATTAGCGCCCGGAAACAAGCTGAACTGAAGCTGCAACTTTATCAACAAATCTTTTTGAAATCCAACGATGCGATCGCCATATTAGACCCCCAAGGCTATTACTTAGAAACAAATCAAGCTCACACGGCTTTGCTGGGTAACAGCGCGTCAAAATTGTGGGGAAAAACACCTGCAACTCACATGGGAGAACAGGCATTTATGTCTGTGCTGCAAACCTTGGCAGAAACAGGGAGTTACCGAGGCGAAATGACCTGTATTAAGGCTGTGCAAGAAGGAATAGTTGAGGTGGAGGTTTCGGCTTTTGCGGTTTTAAATGATGCTGGGGATGTAGTTTGTTACGTAAGTGTCAAAAGAGACATCACTGAACGCAAGCGAGCTGAGGAAAAACTAAAACTTTACCGAGAAATATTTTTAAACTCCAATGATGCGATCGTCATTATCGATGCTGACGGGTTTTTCGTCGAACAAAATCTTGCTCACCAAACGCTTCTAGGATACACAGACGCGGAATTAGAAGCAGAAGCTTCGCCGCTGGTTGCGGGGGATCGCTTTTTGGCAATTGCCCAAAGTTTAGCAAAAACAGGAAGTTTTCGGGGCGAAATTATTAACTCCACTAAAAAAGGCCACACGCTGGCGATCGACGTTGCGGCATACTCTGTGATTAACAACGCCGACGATGTAATTTGTCATGTCTGCGTCAAGCGCGACATTACCGAACGCAAAAAAGGAGAAGAAGAACGGCAAAAATTTGTGTCGCTGATTGAAAACAGCAGCGATTTTATCAGTATGGCTACTCTGAAAGGCAAAACGCTGTTTGTCAACGAAGCCGGACGAAAACTGGTGGGTGTAGAGAATCTTTCGGCAGTGCTTTATACGGAGATTTGGGATTATATTGGGCCCTATTTTCAACAGAAATTCAGTCAAGAGATTTTACCAACAATTATCAGTCAGGGCCAGTGGCAAGGCGAAGGTCAAATGCAGCACTTGGCCACCGGACAGCCCATTGATGTTGTGATGAATGCTTTTCTGGTCAAGCACCCTCAAACCACCGAACCGCTGTGCTTTGCTGCGGTAATTCGCGATGTCACCGAACGCAAGCAAGCTGAGAGAATGCTGCGGGAACAAGCAGAACGGGAACGGCTGGTTTCGGCGATCGCCCAGCGAGTCCGGCAGTCTCTCAACCTCACTCAAACTCTGAGCACTGCTGTACAAGAAGTGCGGCAGTTGCTGGCAACTGACCGCACGGTAATTTATCGTTTTGATTCCGAGGAAACAGCGATTGTGGTTGTGGAATCTGTAGGGGATGATTGGATGCCCCTGCTGGGAAGAAAAGTTCAAAGAACATCCTTTGGGGAAAGTTATGTATGGCTGTACAGTGCAGAAACAATTCAAGCAATGGCAGATATTTATACTGCAAATTTGAGCGAGGAACACCGAGATTTACTTGCTAGTTTGCAGGTAAGGGCTAATGTAGTTGTACCAATTTTTATAGGCGATGAAAGTCAGGGTTTGGCAGCAGAATATTCGCCGGAAACTCGAAGTGAACTGCCGGGAAGGAGTTTGGAAACGAGTCACAATCGGTTGTGGGGATTGCTGATTGCCCATCAGTGTAGCGCTCCGCGTGTTTGGACTGATTCTGAGATGGATTTGCTGGGAAGGTTGAGCGTGCAGTTGGCGATCGCCATTCAGCAATCTACTCTTTTTGAACAAGCGCAGCAGGCACGAGAAGCAGCCCTAGAAGCGTCTCGAATGAAGTCGCTATTTTTAGCAAATATGAGTCACGAAATCCGTACTCCGATGAATGGAGTGATGGGGATGACTGATTTGCTGCTGAAAACGAATCTTACTCCAGAACAGCTTGACTTTGTACAGACGCTGAAACTCAGCGGCCAAAATTTACTCTCCATCATTAACGATATTTTGGATCTCTCCAAACTGGAAGCAGGAGAAATGCGCTTAGAAACAATCGAATTTAACCTCAGTATCTGTGTGAATGAAGTGCTGGATTTGTTGGCGACTCCCGCACAAGCAAAAGGTATAGAAGTGGTGGCCCTGATTGACAGCGACGTGCCGCTGCAAATTAAAGGTGATGCAGCGCGGTTGCGGCAAATACTCACTAATTTGATCAACAATGCTATTAAGTTTACAGAAGCAGGAGAAGTGGTAATTGAGGTTGCTAATGCTAGTAATTCTGAGTTATTGGCAGCCAGCGATAATCAGAGAATTTTAGAGAATATCGAGCCGGTAAAAATAGAAAACAATGACTCGATGCTCCTGCTGTTTAAAGTGACAGATACAGGAATTGGGATTGCTCCCGAAGACAAAAGAAAGCTGTTTCAATCTTTTACTCAAGTTGATGCCTCTACGACAAGAAAATACGGTGGCACAGGTTTGGGGCTGGCTATTTCTAAGGAGTTGGTGGAGTTAATGGGTGGCAAAATCGGTGTGGAAAGTACCCCTGGCAAAGGCTCGACTTTTTGGTTTACTGTGCCGACAGTTACGGAAAATTTAACTGCTGTCGGGACAGCGTGCGAAGTTAATTTTGAAACGGTGCTGGCGGGGCGAAAAATGTTAGTTGCCAGCGACAAGCCGACAGTGCGGAAAGTGCTAGTGAGAATGGCTGTTTTGTGGGGAATGGAGGTTGAGGAGGTTGAGAACGGTTGGATGACGATCGCATCTCTGTACAAAGCTGTCAGCCTTAATTCCCCTTACGATATCGTTTTGGTTGATATTCAGTTGCCGGAAATGGTGGCGGGAAGTCTCGAACGCTTGAGGATTTCTGAGCCGGCAATGCAGCAGACGCATTGGGTGGTGCTGACTTCAATGACTCAGCTTGCAGAGGCGAAACGCTTGGTAGATAGCGGTTTTAGCGGGTATTTAACTAAACCTGTTAAAGCTCACCGACTATTTGATTGCTTGGCGAATGCGATCGCCCCGATGACGCTGATTGAGGAGCCGCCGGCAAATCCAACTTCCAATCGAGCCTCAGCTATTGACAACCGGGAGTTAGCAAGTTTAAAGATTTTGTTAGTTGAAGATACTCCTATCAATCAAAAAGTTGGTCTCAATCAACTCAGAGTTTTGGGATGCACTGCGGATGTCGCCAATAACGGCGCAGAGGCGCTATCTATGGTTGCTCTGAAAAAGTATGACATTGTGTTGATGGACTGTCAGATGCCGATTTTGGACGGTTACGAAGCAACGCGGAAATTGCGCCGCCGGGAAGCGGCAGATGCTGCTGGCAAGATGGAGTCGCATCAAAAGACGGTGGTGATTGCGATGACGGCGAATGCTTTGAAGGGCGATCGGGAAAAGTGTCTGGCGGCGGGCATGGACGATTATATTAGCAAACCTATTGCGATCGAAAAGTTAAAATCGGTACTAGCAAATTGGTCGGTCAAACTAAAAATTGGAACTCCCAAGTTTAAGGCCGAGGAACTTCAAAACTCTGAGCCAGATATCGAATCGGTAGTAGATATGGCACGTTTGCACGAAATTTCGGGCGCTGATTTAGAGTTTGAGCGGGAAATACTGCAAGCTTTTGTGGTGGATACTGGTAGTTATTTAGAAGCTGCTAAGGGGGCGATCGCCTCGCGAGATATGGAGACGCTGGCCCGCCACGCTCATCAAATTAAAGGTGTCAGCGCTACGGCGGCGGTGCGGTTAATGCCCGATATGGCAGATCAGCTTCAAAGTCTGTCCGAATCAAATGATTTGGAGGGGGCTACAAAAATCATCGCTGAATTAGAAATAATTCTGGCGAGGGTTCAAAAGTTGGTGGCTACTGAGTAGTCAATTTTATTGTGCACCGGGCCCGTGGAGCCCGATCCCTGACAATCAAGCATCCAGGATACCCGCCACGTGATTCATCCGTCCAGAAATAAAAAACCTGTATCCGATGAAACTTGCCGAACGTATTTATCTCGCGCAAGTCAATGCTTCAATCCTAAAATCTAAAATCTAAAATCTAAAATCTAAAATCGATTGACGGCTCTTGGCAGCCCCCACGAGCGAGCGCGTGTAAAGATTGTTAATCTTTTATCAAGATATTTATCTCAATGTGAAGGAATTGGGAACTCTTATAACATCTTGTGTGTTGTAACTTGTGACACTACTGTATTAAGTTATTGTGGTCAAATATAAAATAATCATTAAGCCGATCGCTCTGAGGGTGCTTTTCGTCGATCGGCTTGAGACACCAAGACCCGCTTTTCGCTATCCCCGCCCATTAAGTGCGTATTTACGCTCAACGAGGTTTTATGACTCCAGTCATGTTACGCCAACTCTGGTCATTAATTGAGACCACCCAAGCTACTCTGTTAGTCAATTTAGACGATGCCACCCTGGTACAGTGGCTGCTGAAGCAGTTAAAGACGAACTCTGCGCTTAATGGCAAAGAAGCAGATGTGTTGGACGAATACATCCAGTCTCGGCTTTCCCTAATCCGCGATTTAGCTGAGCAACGGCTAGCACCAGAGCTACTGTGAGCGGATTCAATCAAAATCGGATAAATATTCCAGGGAACGGCGATGCTCGCTCCCGCTGGGCAGAAATAGCAGAAAAGAAACCGGGTTTCGAGGATAAATCTTAGGTTTGACGACCAGGCCTCCAGCCAGAAACCGGGTTTCTAACTCTGGGCTCCTAGTTTGCTCAAAAAAACACAGGCGGGTAGTCGGTGCAGTTGCCACAGTGCAGCACCGGATGCAGAACGGCTAATTTGAAGCCGGAGGCTTTTGTAGATCGCCGATCGCCACAGTTCTCGACAGCTACAAGGTAGGATTGTCAGGAAAGCGTTCTATTAAAATCTATGCGTAAATGGGGATTTCTGCTGCTAGCAAGCGTGTTATTTGCGGCACCGTTGGCATCTTGTAGGGATCGATCGGCACAAACCGGACAAACAACAGCAACAACTGCGGCAGGTGGCAACTCGCAACAAGGTTCCAGCCGGATAGATACAATTGTCAGCCGCGGCAAACTGATTTGTGGCGTCAGTGGCGAACTGCCGGGTTTTAGCTTTGTAGACGAAAAAGGCAAATATTCGGGACTGGATGTGGATGTGTGCAGGGCTGTGGCGGCGGCAATATTTGACGACCCCGAAAAAGTCGAGTACCGAAAACTCAACGCCAAAGATAGATTTACAGTTTTGCAGGCGGGAGAAATCGACATTCTCAGCCGAAATACTACCTACACCGCGAGTCGCGACAGCACTACCGGACTCGAATTTGCCCCGGTGATCTTTTATGACTCTCAAAGCATCATGGTCAAAAAAGACAGCGGCATCAAAAGTTTAAAAGATTTTGCGGGCAAATCTATCTGCGTGCAGACAGGTACGAGCACCGAACAAAATTTGTCTGACCAAATGCGAAAAATAGGAGTTAAATACACTCCTGTCGTGTTTGAAGATGTGAATTCTACCTTTGCGACTTATCAAGAAGGTCGCTGTCAAGGTGTTACTGCCGATCGATCGCAACTTGTTTCTAAGCGGACAACTCTGCCGAATTCCGAGAATAATGTTGTTTTGCCGATCGTGATGTCAAAAGAACCGTTAGCCCCAGCGGTGAAAAGCGGCGATCCTAAATGGTCTGACGCGGTGAGATGGATTATTTTCGCGGCGATTGAAGCTGAAGATTTGGGAATTAATTCGGGAAATGTAGACCAAATTGTGGCAAGCACTACAGACCCGAACGTCAAACGTTTGCTAGGAACAGAAGGAGATTTAGGTAAAGGTTTGGGACTCCCGAACGACTACGTAGTCCGCGTTGTGAAGAAAGTCGGGAATTACGGAGAAATGTACGATCGCAACCTCGGCCCCAAAAGTACACTCAAGTTAGAACGGGGTCAAAACAGACTCTGGAAAGATGGCGGTTTGCTTTATTCGCCCCCGTTCCGTTAGTAAAGCTATGTAGGGTGCGTGACGGTAAAAATCCCCATCGCCAATCAAGTAACTATCAAGTCACGCACCAAAGCTATGTAGAGTGCGTGACTTGAAAAATCCCGATCGCCAATCGAGTAACTATCAAGTCATATCAAATCCGGTAGCATCGGAATAATTCATCTCTGTATTCTCTCCCTCTGCGTTCTCTGCGCCCTCTGCGGTTAAATAATTCCGATGCAACCGGAAACGATATCACGCACCAAAGCTCAATCTCGCCTGGATTTGCCAGCAGATTTATCAAATATAATTTAAGTTATGAACCCAGAACCTCCACCGGGCAAAGCCCAGAGATTTCCCAATTTTAAAGATATATCAAAACTGCTGCGGGACGATCGCTTCTGGAAAATTGCCGTACAGGCGATCGCCCTAATTTTAGTAATAGTTGTGATCGCCATTCTTTGGGACAATCTCAGTGCTAATTACTCGCAACTGGGGATTGCATTTGGATTTGATTTTCTCAATTCCCAAGCATCCTTTGACATCGGCGAAAGCGTGATTCCCTACAGTCCAGAAAACAGTTACAGACAAGCTTATTTTGTCGGCTTAATCAACTCGCTGCGGGTGATGGGTATCGGCATTGTTTTCGCAACAGTTGCGGGTTTGACGGTAGGAATTGCGCGCCTTTCCGACAATTGGCTGCTGCGGAATTTGGCTGGTTTGTATGTGGAAATTTTGCGAAATACGCCGTTATTGCTGCAATTATTTTTCTGGTATTTTGCAGTTTTCATTTCCCTGCCAAAACTCGAAGACAATCAGCAGATGAGGGGGCCGATTTACTTCACAAATCGCGGCATTGCTGTACCAACAGCGGTGGCTTTGCCTGGTTTTGAGATTTGGTTGATTTTGCTAACTGTCGGAGTTTTGGCGGCGGCGGGGCTGTGGATGTGGCGGGCGCGGGTGATGTTGGAAGAAGCTAAGCCGGGAAGACAGTTGTTTTGGGCTCTAGGTGCGATCGGGCTAAGTGCAATCTTAGCTTGGATTATCACCAAAAATCTGCCTTTTCGGCTTGATGTTCCGCGCTTGACACCAGCATTGCAACTCGAAGGAGGATTAAAATTCACTCCAGAATTTGCAGCCTTGGTGACAGGACTCAGCTTGTATACTGGCAGTTACATTGCAGAAATTGTGCGGGCCGGAATTCAGTCAGTATCGAAAGGCCAGTGGGAAGCGGGAAAGTCTTTAGGGCTGAAGTCTGGAACAATGATGCGGATGGTAATTTTGCCGCAAGCTTTGCGGGTGATTGTGCCGCCTTTAACCAGTCAGTATCTGAATTTGGCTAAGAATTCGAGTTTAGCGGTTGCGGTTGCTTATCCCGACGTTTATTTTGTGGTGGGCTCTCCGACGTTGAATCAGACCGGTCGGGCGATCGAAGCAATGTTAATTATCATGGTAACATACCTAACAATTAGTTTGATAGTTTCTCTGTTCATGAATTGGTACAATAAAACTGTACAAATCAAGGAAAGGTAAAGAGTTAATGTTGGAATTTTTACAACGGCGATCAGAGGAAATAGAAAAATGGCGTACAGTGATTTTAGTTTAGAGGGCGCAGTCAAAACATTTGAATTAAAGTATTCGGAAGTCGCCGATTTGTTTGGCAAAGAACCCAACTTAGAATGCAGCCAACTACTAGCAGAAACTCTCAAACGCAGTGTACCGTTAGGTCTGGCAAGTAATACCCAGAAATCCCGCGCTGAAATGATGACAGCGCCAATTTTAATTGAACTTAGAGAACAATTACAAAATCGAATTAGCTTATTTTCCGGTATTGACTTTAATGTTGACTCCGAAAGAGGCTTAGACGGTAGTTGCGATTTTATAATTGGCAATTCATCAGGACTTTTGTTAGTTGTTGCACCAGTCATTATAATTGTAGAAGCAAAACCGGAAAATCTCAATAGTGAATTGGGACAGTGCGTAGCAGAAATGCTAGGCGCTAGAATATTTAATGAACGTGAAGGCAACGATATTCCTGCGATTTTTGGTGCTGTGACTAGCGGAAATATCTGGAAATTTCTTCGATTAAAAAATCAAGTAATTGAAATAGATTTGACCGAGTATTACCTCACCGAGGTTAATAAAATTTTAGGTATTTTAGCCAGTGCAATTAATAATTAATAATTAATAACCAACAAATAAAATGGAAACAATACCTGTATTACCGCCCCCAGCCACCGAATCGCCTACCCCTTGGAATTGGGCGCGCAAAAATTTATTTAGTACCTGGTACAACAGCATTCTGACAGTAGTTTGCCTCATTATCGCCTTCCAAACTATTAAAGGAATTATCGTTTGGGCAACAACAAAAGCTCAATGGCGCGTGTTAGAAGCAAACTTGCCGCTATTTTTCGCAGGCAGATTTCCCAGCGAATCCTACTGGCGGCTGTGGATAGTAACGGCCATCATTGCCTTGTTGGGAGGATTAACTTGGGGAAACATTCAGCGGCAAGAACGTCTTTGGAATCCGCCTTTACTAATTATACTCGGTGCTGCAGTTGTGGGTGCGGTCATTTCGCCGATCGACCTAACCTCTCGTTTTTACCTGCTAGCAAATATTATTGTAGCGGCGGCTAGCTATTGGGCGGGGAGACAAATTCACCCTAAAATAATGAGTTGGATGCCTGCAATCTGGGTTCTTTCCTTCCCAATAGTTTTGTGGCTAATTAAAGGCGGGTTAGGTTTGTCCGAAGTGTCAACAAATGATTGGGGCGGTTTAGTATTGACGCTGTTTTTAGCAGTTATTAGTATTGTGCTTTCCTTTCCTTTGGGAGTATTGCTAGCACTCGGCAGACAAAGTTCTTTGCCCGTTGTGAGACTGTTATCAACATTATATATTGAAATTATTCGCGGTTTACCATTAATTGGCATTTTGTTTTTAGGTCAAGTGATGCTGCAACTCTTCTTGCCGCCCGAATATCCGAAATTGGATAGAGTAATTAGAGCGATTGCTGGATTAACCTTATTTAGTGCGGCATACTTGGCGGAAAACGTGCGCGGTGGCTTGCAGGCCGTGCCCAGGGGACAAATAGAAGCAGCTAGGTCGATCGGACTCAATACACCCCTGCTTACAATTCTCATTGTACTGCCTCAAGCACTGCGAATCGTCATTCCGGCGATCGGCGGTCAATTCATCGGATTATTTATGGATACTTCCCTGCTATCTCTATTCGGAATGTTAGAATTAATCGGAATATCCCGCGCCGTTTTAGCAAATCCTTCCTATATCGGCAGGTACGCCGAAGTTTACATATTCGTCGGCATCATTTATTGGATATTTTGCTACTCAATGTCCCTAGCCAGCCGCAAAATAGAGCGAACATTAGGAGTAAGCGAAAGATAAAAAAATATGCGTTCATCCGCGTTCATCAGCGGTTAAAAAACAAAAAAATATGGAAACTAAACCCACAATCCCAGAACAAGTAATCGTAGCAGAAAACGTCCACAAATGGTACGGACAATTTCACGTACTGCGCGGCGTCAGCATGACCGTCAACCGAGGTGAAGTCGTGGTCGTGATGGGGCCATCGGGTTCGGGAAAATCGACGTTTATTCGCACATTCAACGCCTTAGAAGAATACCAACAAGGTAAAATTACGATCGACGGAATCGAACTTTCCCACGACTTACGCAACATTGAGACAATTCGCAGCGAAGTAGGAATGGTGTTTCAGCAATTTAACCTGTTTCCCCACTTATCAGTTTTGCAAAACGTCATGCTAGCGCCAGTATGGGTGCGCCGCTGGCCAAAGAAAAAAGCCGAAGAAGTGGCAATGCAACTCTTAGAAAGAGTGGGAATATTGGAACAAGCAAAAAAATATCCCGGACAGTTGTCTGGAGGACAGCAGCAGCGGGTCGCTATTGCACGTTCTCTGGCCATGCAGCCTAAAATCATGTTATTTGATGAACCGACATCAGCATTAGACCCGGAGATGGTGCGGGAAGTTTTAGATGTAATGCGAAATTTGGCTCAAACGGGAATTACAATGGTGGTTGTGACTCACGAAGTCGGGTTTGCGCGCGAAGTTGCCGATCGCATTGTATTGATGGATGGCGGCGTTTTAGTGGAAGAAGCGAAGCCGGAAGAGTTTTTTCAGAATCCGAAGGAAGAACGCACGCGCAAGTTTTTATCTCAGATATTGTAACTGATTTTCAAGTTTAGTCGGTGGGTTTGGCGACGGTAGCAGCAGTAAAAATAGACATAATTAAGGTAAAATAAAAGAGTGTACAATCAGTCTCTATTTTGCTGAGATAGCTTGCAATGCCATCCACAAAAACTCTGCCGTTAGTTAAAGACTCGGAACGCCTAGAAAGTCGCCTCAAAGAAATCCCGGCGGTTCCTGGTGTATATTTAATGCGAGACGAGAGCGATCGCATCCTTTACATCGGCAAATCAAAAAAACTCCGAAACCGCGTCCGTTCCTACTTCCGTGAAAGCCAAAATCTCAGTCCCCGCATCGCGATGATGGTGCAGCAAGTGCGCGAAATTGAGTTCATCGCCACCGACACAGAAGCGGAAGCTTTAGCGTTAGAAGCAAACCTCGTAAAACAGCACCAACCTTACTTTAATGTCCTCCTCAAAGATGATAAAAAATATCCTTATTTGTGCATAACCTGGTCGGAGGAATACCCGCGCATTTTTATCACCCGCAAACGCCGCGCCGGTAATGCCAAAGACCGCTATTACGGCCCCTACGTCGATACAGGGGCACTGCGGAGTACGCTGCATTTAATTAAGCGAATTTTCCCCCTGCGGCAGCGCCCTCAACCGCTATTTAAAGACCGTCCTTGTTTGAACTACGACATCGGGCGCTGCGTTGGCGTTTGTCAAGGGTTAACTTCGCCTGAAGAATACCGGAAAATAATCCAAAAAGTAGCGATGATTTTCCAGGGAAGAACTCAGGAATTACTCGATATTTTAGAGCCCCAAATGGAAGAGGCAGCCGAAGATTTAAACTTTGAAACGGCGGCGCGCCTTCGCGATCAAATTAAGGGTTTGCAGTCTTTGAGTGCGGGTCAAAAAGTGTCTTTGCCCGACGATACGGTTTCCAGAGATGCGATCGCACTTGCGGCCGACACCCAGCACGCTTGCGTCCAATTGTTCCAAATTCGTGCAGGTCAATTGGTCGGAAGATTGGGATTTATGGCGGAAATCCCCCCCCAACCCAGGGCGGGCACGGGGGCACCGCCCCTACAATCGGGGGGGGAAGAGTTATCTCAACTTTCTCTTTCCTCCCCCCCTTGGCAAGGGGGGGAACGAGGGGGGGTAGAGGCCGGAGCGATTTTGCAGCGGGTGTTGGAAGAACACTATCAAAATGTCGAATCTGTAGAAATTCCCAGCGAAATTTCAGTGCAGTACGAATTGCCAGAAGCGGAAATATTAGCAGATTGGTTGAGCAACCGCAAGGGTCGAAAAGTTACGATTTTGACACCGCAGCGGCAAACTAAGGCAGAATTGATTGAGATGGTGGAACGCAACGCTGAATATGAATTGGCGAGAATGCAAAGATTGAGCGATCGCAATTCTCAAGCAATGGAAGATTTAGCAGAAATTCTCGATTTGCCCGAAGTTCCTCGCCGCATTGAAGGTTACGATATTTCTCACATTCAAGGTTCTGACGCTGTAGCTTCCCGCGTCGTATTTATTGATGGTTTGCCGGCTAATCAACACTACCGCCATTACAAAATTAAAAATCCTGAAATTAAATCGGGTCATTCTGATGATTTTGCTAGTTTAGCAGAAGTTATCGGTCGCAGATTCCGAGGATTGAAGGAAGAAGAAAGTTCGGCAACGGATTTTATAACGGATTTAACGGATAGAACGAATAAGGAAGAAGAATTTAGCGATTTAGGAAAATCGAAAAAAATCAGCAATTTATCCTCCGTTTCTCGTACTATCTCGGACAAACCCGACTTAATTATGATAGATGGCGGCAAAGGTCAACTGTCAGCAGTTGTGGCTGTTTTGCGGGAGATGAATTTGCTAGAAGAGTTGCGCGTTGTCAGTTTGGCAAAGCAGCGAGAGGAGATATTTTTGCCGGGGGAATCTTTGCCACTGCCCACTAATTCTGAGCAGCCTGGGGTACAATTATTGCGCCGGGTGCGGGATGAGGCGCACAGGTTTGCTGTGAGTTTTCACCGGGATCGAAGAAGCGAGAGAATGAAGCGATCGCGCCTTGATGAAATTCCCGGATTGGGACACCACCGACAAAAACAATTGTTGGCCCATTTTCGGTCGATCGACTATCTCCGTTTAGCGACTCCCGAACAGTTGGCAGAAGTTTCTGGGATTGGCCCGCGTCTGGCTGCTCAAATTTACGATTATTTTCATCCGTAAAGTCTTACGCAGCATGGGAGACGGGGATTTTTGGGGCGAGGGGGCGATCGGCCCGCAAGTCCCGATTCAGCCCGGATTCAGTCACTGTGAGGGAGGTCTTCAAAATTTTTGCACAGACCTATTGCAATCCCCAGAGACTTGTGGTATGTTTAGTTTCTGTGCGCGGGCATAGTTTAGTGGTAAAACTTTAGCCTTCCAAGCTAATTATGCGGGTTCGATTCCCGCTGCCCGCTTGCGTCTACAAAAACCTCAAACCAACGATAAATCAACGGTTTGAGGTTTTTTATTGCTGATTTTTGGGGTTATCAAGGGGTCTAGTTGACTAGAAATTGACTAGAAATTGGAGACAATTTGCCTCGTTTGAATACAAATTGAATACAATCCATACCTAGACTAGGTTTGAGCCGTTCTCATCCGCTAGAAGTCCCAGAATAGCGTTGATGTCAGCACCGACAACTTTCGTCGTTTTGCGCTGCGCTCTCAACCTATTGAGCAAGTCGGCCGCTTCTGGAAAATCGGGAAAATTTTTACTGGCTGCATCATTTTTTGATTTTTGTCTCAGGTCGGAGAGTTCCGCCTCAATTCCCTCGCGATCGGCGCGTTCTGCTTCGAGTTGCGATCGCACTTCGGCTAATTCCCGTTCGAGCCTGTCGGATTGCTCGGCTGCTTCTGTAATGGTTTCATCCTTCGCTGCCAGTCGAGAATTTAACGTCGTGATTTCCTGATTCCTTAATTTGATGAGCGTATCGCTTCTTTCCAAGCTCCGGCGCAAGATTTCGACTTCTTCCTCAATCAATTTGCGATCGGCGCGTTCTGCCTCTAGGTTGCTTAATTCATTCTGCAACCGTTCTACAACCTCGTCATGTACTTTGGGCAACTCTAGAGAATCACCCGGCTCGAACTTTCCCGGCAGTGCTTCCTGTAACGCTTCAACGGCTTTTAGTAATGTCGCTACCTGCAACTCTAACGCTGTTATCCTACTTTCTACAACCCGTTCTGCAACCTGCGAGACTTCTGCAACTTCTGCAACCCGTTCTGCAACCTGCGAGACTTCTGCAACTTCTGCAACCCGTTCTGCAACCTTCTCAGTCCGTGGCACTGGGGGTATCTCCAAGGCTTCTGCAGTCTCTTCAAGCTTGACCACGCTGACTTCTGAGCTTTTGCCTATGTATTTTTTACGTACCTTTCCTGCAATCTTTCTGCAACCGTACCAGTATTCACCATTTTTACCTTCTTTGCGGACTGTGTAGGGCTTGCCGTCTCCTGTGGGTTCATACCTAAAAGAGCCGATTGTGTCCAACCATGCCGCACCCTTGGGGGAGTCTAGCTCGAACACTCTGCCGTCCTCTGTCTCTATCAATCCTTGCATCACCGATGGAATTTTCATAAGTTGCCTAATGGTTGCTTAATTGCTTCTGCAACCAGTCTAAGCAACCTTTAAGCAACTGTCAAGAGTTGCTTAAAGGTTGAGTAAGTTAAAGCTTCATCAGGTCAGAAGCGTCAAATTCACCTTCACTCTAAGCCTTCAATTTTTCCAGACGTTCCTCAATGACAGCTATTCGTTCAATTAGTGGAGCAATGCGATCGGATATAAGTAGGTCTAGACTTTCGGCGGCTACTGTAGACGCGAGGTTAGTGTCCCTCTCTGTAGACGCTACTGTAGACGTGCCTGAGACTTCCTTGAGAATACGTTGTGCTGCTTGACTAACCGACTCACCGTCTAGCTTCTGAGCTTCTATCCAGTTCAGGAAGTGACCAGAAGCCCTGAACGATACGACTTGACTTTGACTCATTGTAGACACCTGTATACGTTATTTGTCTACACTAACTGATATCTGTCTACACTGTCAACATTTTGTAGACAAAACTTGTAGACACAAAAATCCCCCAATTAAGGGGGATGAGATTGAGTCGTTAGTCAGCGGCTTCCAAGTCCTTGGGGTCAAGCCATGTAGTAAAACTTCCGTCTGGCTTTACGCAAGCAATCTCTCTGTATTTATTGACTTCATCCACCACCAACTCTAGACCCGCTAGCTGTTCGGCGTACTTTGTCCCGATGTAACGGACTCGGAGACCCTTCTTGGCAGGTACGGTCTTGGACTGGGTTAGCAGTTCAACCAACTTCCGCCGCTCGTCATCGGTAAGTTGAGGGAGTAATTTGCAGACTTGACTGAAAGGTGAGGAAATTGTGGAGCCATTGGAGCCAGCGCTCTGTGTAAGGGTTTTTGGGTAGCCAACTGTGGAGCCAGTATTGTTTGGCTCCACAGTTGGCTCCACAGTTGGCTCCACAGTTGGCTCCACAGTTGGCTCCACAGTTGGCTCCACAGTATCCCTTGCTCTGTCTACTGGCTCCAATGGCTCCACAGTTTTTGTGGAAGTTTGCACAAATCCAATTCCAAGCAGATATCTTTGGTTCCTCCGCTCCATGTCATCTCGTTCGCAATAGCGACACACTTGGAGTTTAGGGAAAATCTCGCTAAACCTTGACCCCAACTGGTTTATAGCTTTTACAGGAGCGTCATACTTACTAGGAAGTTCATTCCAAATCAGCTTCTCCTTGGTGCCGCTAGTCTCTCTCTCTAGAATCCCTGCATCCTCATACCAAGCTTGCAATTGCTCCCACAAGTCTTTAACCCAAACACGGCCCCCAGACTGAACCTCCAAACCAACCTCGCGGGCAAACTGCCACAAGTGCCGGCTTCCCTCCTGAGCTTCCCGCATCGCCTCACGGGTTGCCTTGTAGTCAATCCCTTCTTTCAGTAGCAGTGGCAACCGCTCCAACATCTTGTTAAGCATCGCCGGCGCAATCCGTTCAAGGATGAAGTTCTCATCATCCTTAAAGCGCGGGTCAGCTTCCAGTTCACCCTGAGACGGGTCAGCATTGTGCTTGTAAGTTTTCTTGAAACTCAGGATACCGTAGCGGTCATCAATTGCAGCCGTCCCCCCGGTGATGGACGGTAGTTTGTTGCAGTTGGCAAAAAAGATGGCCGCAGGCTTGTATTCGTAGCCGTCCTTGCCCTTGCGTTCAATATCAAGAATGTCACCTGTAATTAACTGCTTAAGGCTCTGGATAGTGTCGAGGTCTACTTTTGCAGTATTCTCGGAAGCCCAATTACAAATACTTCCTTCAATTCCTGCCAGAGAGAACTTGCGGCCATTGTCATAGGACTTGAAGTCTGACAGCGACTTCCCGGTCATCCCCCGCCCAAAGACAGCGGACAACACAGCCCGCAATGTATCTTTACCGTTAGACCCCTCGCCGTGGCACAGCAAACCTTTAACGCCCCGTCCCGTCAGCTTGGAGCGGACAAGCTTCAAATTCAACGCAGCAGCAGCAGTCCGCAAAAATACCTCACGCTGCGACGGCTCCAAGCATTCCAAAAGGCGATCGCAATCCGTCGAGTCAATGTCAGGGTCATACTTGCAGCCAACATAGGTATAGACCTGGTTGGGGTCATGTGGCACAAACGAGTGAGAACCGTCAGGGTTAATTTTCACTACCCCGTTAGAGCAGTTCAAGCCGTCAGGATTTATTTTGTTTGGGTCAACCCAGTTCTGATCGATAACCCACTTCAGTACCTCGGTTCCGTTACTAGACCTGGCTCGGTTGTTGACCCAAACACCCTTTACCTTCTCCGCGTAGGTATTGAGCCAGCCACCTATACGGCGCTTTTCCTCGGATTCCGATCGCAATTCGTAGTGACTGCCGACATAGCGATAAAGCTGACCTCCAATAGCTTTCCAGTGACCGTCTGAGTAAAGTGCAGCCTCTGCCTTCTGTACGAAGTTTTGTAGTGCAGTCGGCGCTGTGTCTGGGATGTAGTCACTTTCACTACTGTCATACTTCTGGCATACTACTTCTTCTCGTGTGCGCGGGTGAGGAGTTAGAGAATTATTAGAGTTTGTGTCATTTTTGCGATCGCCTTTCTTAAGCTGTTTCTCCCACTTGTCTAGTGTTGGCGCGCTCGCTACAGCTTCCTTGAATGCCTCACCGCCCTTAGCTTTGATGAAATCATCCATCCCTTTGAATTGCGTATTCCAAACAGTGATGTGTACCTCACAGCCACACTCAACCAACAAGTGGCCAAACTTCAAAATGGCTGCACGGCAAGATGGGTTGGCCGCATAGTCGGAGTCAAAGTCTATGTAGTGGATGGTGTCGGGTTGCGCCCATTCCTTCACAAAGGGTGCTAGTTCCCCGTCTTTGCCCCAGTTCCACACGCCTGTTAGAGCAATGGTTGCCAGTTCAATACTCAACCCAGCCCCAGTTTTTTTGACTCCCTCAGTCCAGTGACGGGGGATGGACTTGTCAGCGTGAACTTTTGACCAATAATCCTTATCTGGCATGGCAAGGAATATGGCGTCGGGTTCCATGCCGCTACCTGTGAGGTACTTGCGGGGCTTAGAACCTTCTGGTTGATGTGGCTTGTCTGGCTTGCCTTGGCCGCACCAGTTGCCGGCCCGTTGACCAGTTTTCCAAAGGACGCCACGACACCACCAGCCCCCCGTTTTAATGGGTTCCTTTGGACGGATGCGCTCGTTGAGTTCTTTGACGGTCAGCGATTCGATGTTGAGAGAGGCGATCGCTTCTGATACTGCTGAGCCTTCAACCCATTCAGTCAGGTGCTTGCGGATGAAAGCATTAAATTTTGGGAATGCAGAATTTTCCCCAGTGGGGTATGATGTATTCACGAGTTTACGACTCACCGCCTGGTGAGAGTGAATCCAAAAAGCCGTTGCATTCAGGTTCCAATTGAGAGCAGCGGTTTTTTGGCGTTTATAGTTTTTGAAAGATTTTAAAACACAGGTGGAACCGCCCCGCGCGTTAGATTACGGGTGCGATTAAGCTGTCGTTACGGGCACAGCCACCTATCTCAGCGTCGGGAAGCGGCACAAATCCTTTAGGCAGGCTTCGATCGCCTTCGTTTCCCGATGGCTCTATTCTTGATGGAGTTTGCGAGAATATAGCCCAACCGTCTTCAATAATTCCGCTCGAACTAAAACTCAGAATAATCGCAAATTTTTCGCTTACAGCCCGCTTGAAACTGTAGACCTTGAGCAGAAATTTTCTGAGAACGCGGATTAGAATCCGCCAAAACATTGAACGGTTAGGCTTTAGTTCTCTCTGGCGCTCCCAGACAAATTCCCATGAGTCGCCCTCCATCGGGCGAAACACAAATGTTTCTAATTTTTTCTTGAGCGCTGCGATATCCATCGTTTGATTTTAGCGGCAAACCATTGCCTAATGTGTCCAAAAATTGGCTGCCAGTGGGTGTGAGTGCTATCTCGGAACACTTAAATAATCCGAGACAACTTACAACACCTAAAACGCCCGTCCAGAGAGGGTTGCAGGTATACACTGCGATTACGGAACATTTAAGTCTTCCCCCACAACTTGTAACCATCTAAGCAGCCTCTAAAAACGGTCACTGAATATCATCAGTTAAGCCTCTCCAACTAAGCGTTTATACTCAGCCTCAGCAGCCTTGTATTTAGGGGAGCCACCTTTGGATACTCCCCAAATTTCAAGGATGATTTTTGCCTTACCCCAGCCTTTTGCTTTCAATTGCAGCACCCGTTCAGCGCGTTCTGTTTCAGCGTTCTGGGAGCCGTTCTGTTCGCGTTCAGCTAGTTGTTTTTGAGCAATCGGTTCTGATTCTTCTTCTCCATCGTAAGTCAGTTCTAGTAGGCGTTCTAGCTGTTCGCGCGGGTTCAGAATTTGTTCTGCTTCCTGCTGCCTTTGTTTCTGCGAAACGTAAACCTCTGTTGCGATTTCATCTGCAATATCAGCGTTTATGGCACGGGTTTTGAGTTCATCAATCTCTGCCTCATCTGCCAGTTTACGGGCGATGTTGCCAGCGGACACTGCACAAGCAATTGCAGCACATAAACTCACCCCTTGCAGTGCTTTGTGAATGTCTAGCTTTTTGTCTAGTGCTGCTAGTGGAACCAACCACAGCACGACAGAAGACGCGCTCAACACAAACAGTTTTAGCTGCATAGAAACACCCCCAAACCAATCAGCAGCATCGCCAAACCACCGATTAACAAGGCTTGTAAGTCAGCGACTGAAATCTTGAGCAACTTACTCAGGGAGTAATCGAGTAGCCAACTCAGCCCCCAAGCAATCGCAACTGCTGCTAATAGAAATAAAACCGCTTTCATTGCCATCGGATGCAGACTCGCTATCCACCCCAGAAGGGAGAAAGCGACGCATCCAGCAACGAAGTAGTTTGCCAGATACATCGCTTTCATTTAGTTAGTCCCTCCCGTCAACTTGGCTTTAATTTCATCAATGCGACTGCGGGCATCGCTGTCAGCCTTATCAATCCCTAAACCCAGTCGTGCATAACCGGGACGCAAACTGTGCAAGTGCTTAGCCAGTCGAGTGTCTGAGCGTTTTTTACCCAGTTCATTATCAGCCACAGCACCCTCATATTTGCGGTGATGACGGTGAACTTTAGCATCGGCTTCTTCAACTTTTGCCAGTGCTTCATAGGCGCGCTTAGATTGTTTTGCACCGTCTGTTTTTTCCTTTGCCAAGTCTTTCATAGCGTCCGCTTCTTCCTTAGTGAAGTAGCGCGGTGCTGGCACAACGGGAACACTACGAATGCTGGAAAAGTTACCGGGATTTAGCGGTGTGATGACACTTGCGTCAGTGCTTGCTAAAACTTTTGATTTGTCGATAGCGTGTCCGCCGTCGTTGCTGGCAGTGAGTTTTCCAGCATCAGAATTGCCGCCAAAAAGGCGTAGTTGTAAGCTCATAATTTTGTCCCGATTTGAATGTTGATGCGAACTGGGGAAGGCAATAGATTGAGAGGATTGATTTGTCGCCACAAATTCATAGCCACCACAAACACCCCCGCCGATGCGAGTACAAGTGCGATGAGTTGCCCTAAATCAACCCAGTCTAAAAAAGTGGAATTCTGGCGGGAGAAACCGCACACAGGGAATGAACCGTCGTTAGTCCAGTCAAGGGTGTCTACACTGTCTACACCAATATTGTCTACAGTGTCTACACGTTGTAAATCAAGCGGTTCATGTGTTGTGTCTACAAAATCTCCCGTACTGTATACAGTGTCTACACTTGCTGTGTCAAGCGATTCACCGTCAACGAGGTACAGTTCTAGCAGCGCTTCCCATGTGGCAGTTTTGCTGAGTTTTCCAAACTGTCTGGCGTCTTCATTGGTGAAGCCACGGTCAAAGGCGATCGCCCGCAAGTGGTCAATGCGACGGTAGTTGACGGCGGGCTTAGTCATGGCTGACAAGCCTCAAATCACTGCCAACAGTCAAATGCTCGTCAAAACACGGATAAGAAGAATCCGGCATCTCCCCACTTGTCCAACTGATTAGGTAAGCCCAAGCTTGTTCGTAAGGATGCCAGCAAATACCAAGCACTTCGCCGTACTCAATAAAGTCCTGGTTAAATTCGTCAGTCCAGTGGTCAGCGACTTTGTTGCCGATACTGAATTTCGGGACCGGATATTTCTTAGGACTTTCAAGAGCTGGCTGACTGCGTGGTGCAAAAAATAGCAAAGCGGCCGATGCGATTTTCTGCAATAACTCGCGACGGGGAAATGTAAAGTGTTGCGATCGTCCGTCAAGACAATCGTCTAAAAATGTCATAATTATTCGGCTCCAAACGTTGTACAGAAACGGTTTGGGGAAGTCGTGGTTTGGCTAGCATTGCAAGTGCTCGTCAACCGCGCATCAATCTTCCTTAGTTACTCACGATTGCAGACTTCCACTTCCTTGTCAACACCGGGACTGTAAAGTTTTGTTTCGCAAAAGTTGCCCCTAGAATCAACATATTAACAGTATCAAAGCGGGCGTAAATGCTCCAAAATCTTGCCATCTAAATAGACAGTATTAATCACTTTCTCCGACGTATCGCACCACTTAGCAACAACAGCACTCGGTACACCTTTGCCTACCTGTTCGCTGATAAAAGTATCCCGACAAGAGTAAGGCGTGGTGGTCTTACAATCCTGTTGATGTTGGCGGGTGCTTTGAGTAATCGGGTCAACCAATTTATGCCATACCTGCTTAGAGAAATTATTGTAGTTAATCGCCCCGCCCTTAATAGGTGAGGGAAAAACCAATCTGTCTTTATCAGTCAGATTTTGTGGCTTAATACTCTTCAACAACCGAACCAATTCTTGATTACAAGGAAATTTGCGCCGCTTGTTGTTTTTACTGCCGTCAACCCTTGTTTCCTTACCGCTTGGGTGTTGTATACTCCCGTTGAACACAATGTGAGAAAAGTCAGGGGCGATGTCACTCCATCGCAACCCCACAGCTTCCGAGGGACGGCATCCAGTCAGCAGCCAGAATTGCACCATAGGGTAGTAAAAACAAAACTTTTGCCCCGTTTCTCCCCTCCCGTTCCAAGTGCCTCTGTGGTTCTTAAAAGCCTCCAATACCAACTCTTTTTCTTGGGCTGTAAATGCGTTCGGTTCCGGGTCACTTTCCCAGTTATGTTTAGGCAGTTCCGCTGCCAGCCCCTCAAACGGGGATACAGTTAAACCTTTGACAATCTTGAACTTAATCCCCCACTTTACCGCTGCATTTAGGTGAGTCAAAATCCTTTTGGTCATGCTGTTAGTCGTATCCTCCAACAGCCAAGCGCGTACCTGCAAAGCACAGTCCTCTGATAGAGGCTGGTAGGGGCAACGGTCAATATAACTCTGAATGCCCGTCACCATGTAATTAAATGTCGTTGTCTTGAGTGTGGGCTTCTTGAACTCCAAATATCTCTCAAACAATTTAGTCAGCGTCAATTCCGGCTTAGGCTTGACTGTCTCAATAACTGTCAAGTGAGTCTGTGACTTGTACTTTTTGAGTGTGGGGTCAAACCGCTCAAACTTGATATCGGATTCAATCAACTGTGCTTTGGCTTCTGCCAGTTCCCAGTTTTCCGGGGTATCCGCCAGATTAAGGTACAGGAATTTTTGCTTGCCCTCAAAAAGATGTCTCGGCATCTGCAAGCGTAGTCGCCCTTCATTGGTTTGAACGACTACGGAACCTTTTTTAGCTCTGCTCGGTGGAAGATTGACCATAAAATTCTGTCAACTCAACACCCCCATAATACCCGTTTGAATACAGAATGAATACAATTCTCTGTCAGCTTCATGTCGCCGTCGCTAGAAGCCTGTACAGACAAGCGGTTCAAGATTTTCTTCATTCAGCCTTCCAAGCTAATTATGCGGGTTCGATTCCCGCTGCCCGCTTATGTCTATAAAAACCTCAAACCAACGATAAATCAACGGTTTGAGGTTTTTTATTGCTGATTTTTGGGACTATCAAGGGGTCTAGTTGACTAGAAATTGACTACGATTTGACTAGAAAACGACCAAACTGAGTATCGTTTGAATAGAAATTGAATAGAAATATTCACTTTCTATTCAACCTCTCCCCAATTGCTACTACCCGCAGTCGGCAAGTCAAGACGCCCTGACTACTCATCCGCCCAACAATCCTAAAATTACCTCCACGTCTTCCCGTTCGGCCCTCGTCTTTTTGCGCTGCGCTCTTAACTGATTGAGTAGGTCGGCCTGCTTTGGAAATTGAGATGAGCGTGCACAAAGAGGTAAGAAAGTTGCAAAATGGGCGTTAGAGTTGCTGCAGAGTTCCTGGTTTTTAGTAAAAGTAGTAACTGAGATATTGCACCATGCTCAAGAACAGGCAGGATGCCTGTTCCATAAAAATTCAATTTTATTGTGGGGTGGGCATCCTGCCCGCCCCTGAAAGGCTTATTTAAAATGGTGCAATATAGAAGTTACTACAATTTTTTTACCACCGCAAATTTCAATCATCAAAAATATCCAACTGTTCGCCCTCAGACTCTTTTTTGCCATCTTTTTTAACACCTTTCCGCAGCCCGATCGCAATTTTGCTATGTTTCTCAATCTGCTTCATCACCTGTCTAGCCCTGTCAATCACTGACGGCGGTAAACCAGCTAATCTGCCCGCTTCAATTCCGTAAGATTTGTCCGCACCTCCCGGCTGAACTTGGTGCAGAAATACGATTTGATCCGGCAATTCTTTCACTGTCACCTGATAATTTGCGACATTATCTAAAATAGAAGCTAACTCATTTAACTCGTGATAGTGAGTCGCAAAAATTGTCCGCGCCCGAATCTCATTTGCTAAATATTCCGCCACAGACCAAGCAATCGAAAGTCCGTCAAACGTCGCCGTTCCCCTGCCAATTTCATCTAACAAAACCAATGATTGTGGCGTGGCGTGATTGAGAATATTTGCAGTTTCGTTCATTTCCACCATAAACGTAGACTGACCGGTTGCCAAATCATCTACTGCGCCGACGCGGGTAAAAATCCGATCGCAAATTCCCAAACTCGCAGCTTTCGCCGGCACAAAACTGCCCATCTGCGCCATCAACTGAATCAAACCAACCTGCCGCAAATAACAACTTTTGCCGCTAGCATTTGGGCCTGTTAAAATAATTAAATCTGGGCGGTTTAGCGATGCTTCCCGACCCAAAAAAGCAGAATTAGGTACAAAAAATCCCGGCGGCAAAGACTTTTCCACCACAGGATGACAACCTTCAATAATTTTAATTTCCCGACTTTCTGTCATAGTCGGGCGACAGTAATTCTGGTAAACTGCTACTTCTGACAAACCGCACAAAACATCGACCGCCGCCACGGCGCGGGAAACGTTGCGAATAATTTCGGCGTGTTCTCCTACCTCCGATCGCACTTGAGCAAAAATATCGTATTCCAATTGATTTAAATCTTCCCGCGCTGTCAGAATTCGCACTTCCCTTTCTTTTAATTCTTCAGTGCTATAACGTTCTTCATTGGTGAGAGTTTGCTTGCGGGTGTAGTCCTTCGGCACTTGATCTACTTTCGATTTTGTAATGCTGATGTAATAGCCGAAAGCTTTATTGTAGCCTACTTTTAAATTAGAAATTCCCGTGCGTCTTCTCTCAGTTGCTTCTAAATTTGCAATCCATTCTTGGTCTGCTGATGCAGTGTGGCGCATTTCATCTAGCATCGGATTAATTCCCGCTCGAATCAAACCTCCTTCTTTTAAATGAATCGGCGGTTCATCAACTAAATGAGCGTGAATTTTACTTGCTAATTCTTCTAAAATTGGCGGTACATTTTGCAGCGCTTTCAAATAGGGCGAGATCCCTTGGGCTGCGATCGAGGCTAATTCCGGCAGTTTCGAGAGAGAATCAGCTAAAGCGACCAAATCCCGCGCGCTAGCTGTTCCAGAACCCGCGCGGCCTGTCAGTCTTTCGATGTCGTAAATTTGGCGCAGCAACTGCTGAAAATCTTGGCGCAGACCGTTATTTTCTACTAATTCTTGAATCGTGTCGTGTCGCGCGCAAATGCCTTTAATGTTGAGCAAAGGTTGCAGCACCCAGCGGCGCAAAGCGCGGCCTCCCATTGCGGTGCTGGTTTTATCTATCGCCCACAGCAGCGAACCGTGAAAAACCCCATCTCTTACCGTTTGAGTAATTTCGAGATTGCGGCGGGTTTGGTAGTCGAGTATGAGAAAATCGGTGAGAGTGTAAGTGTGCAATCTTTGCAAAGAAACTGCTTTTTCCTTTTGAGTTTCTTCGAGATATTGCAGCAAACCGCCGGCGGCGCGCACTGCGAGGGGCAAATGGCCGCATCCCATACCTTCAAGCGATCGCACTTTGAATTTTTGCAGGATTCTCTGTTTTGCTTCGGGCAAAGTAAACGGAATTTGCGATCGCAAAGAATAGCAAAACGAATTCGGCAAACAATCGGGTAAATGCTCGGATTTCTCTCCGGGCCTCAACATAGTCACCAAATCCGGCGCATTAGTCGGTACCAAGACTTCCGAAGGCTGCAAGCGCAGCAATTCAAGGGTTAATTGTTCTAAACTGTCTGCTTGGGTAGTGACGAATTCTCCCGTAGAAATATCTGTATAAGCCAATCCCCAATGTTCCCCCGCTATCACAATTGCTGCTAAAAAATTATTTTGCCTGGGTTTGAGCATTCCGTCATCAGTCAAGGTTCCGGGAGTGAGAATGCGGGTAATTTCTCGCTTGACTTGGCGGCCTTCTTTAGCAGCTATCGAGGCATCTTCAACTTGGTCGCAAACTACCACAGCATAGCCTTTTTCTACTAACATTGAGGTGTAGCGGTCTAGGGCGTGGTGCGGCACTCCTGTCATCGGCACTCTGCCGATTTCTTTGCCGCTTTCTTTGCTAGTACAAACAAGTTCTAATTCGCGCGAAATCGTAACTGCATCTTGGAAAAAACACTCAAAGAAATCTCCGACTCGAAACAATAAAAGTGCATGGGGATACTGTTCTTTCACTTCCACATACCGCTGCATCATCGGAGTTAGCTTGGTGAATTCTAGTAGGCGGTGGTCGGCATTGCGGATGTTGGGTTGATTGGGGTCTGTTGGGGTAGATGCAGTGTAAGGCATAAAAGGCGATCGATAAATTTTAATCTTTAACAACTTTAGCGCAAGCTCGGCTTTTAGCTATAACTAATGATACAATATTTGACGATTAATCTCCCTTAAGCAGGGTGCGTAATTCTCAATATTGGGGAAGGGTGTTGAGCTATACAAAAGTCACGCACCCTACTTAATAATCTATAAACCCGCTTTTACTTGAGAATTTTTAGGTCGCTTTTATCTAAAGTGAGCCAAAACATCGGCTTTGGTGAGATTAAGTGAGAAAAGTTTAGTTTTTGTGAGATGAGAGCGCTCGCCGATCGACAAAAACAATCTCAGCTATGTAGTTGTTAGCTGTTATGGCAGAAGGAAGAAGCAAGGATTTCAGCAATTAAGAATGTTCTAACCGTCGGGTGCGGTTGCTATAACTGTTGGGGCTTAACAGAAGAATGTGAAATCTCCCGCACTTTAGCTGGGGGAGAAACTTTACATTTTTGTTATTGAAAACAGCCGGAAGATAGATTTGGAAATTATACCTTGGATAGAGATAAAGTATATTTTATATGCTTAGAATTAAAAAAATCCAAGTTACTAATTAATCGGCGTAGTAAGTTTAAGATTTACAATCAAAAATCTGCTAGCTAGTAGTTAACTAGAGGAGAACGAAATAATGAAAGCTCTTTGCTGGCACGGAGCAAATGATGTGCGAGTTGATAATGTACCAGACCCAACAATTATCAACCCGCGCGATGCAATAGTTAAAATCACGTCTACAGCAATCTGCGGCTCAGATTTGCACCTCTACGATGGCTTCATCCCGACAATGCAATCGGGCGACATCATGGGGCACGAATTCATGGGGGAAGTAGTCGAACTCGGCAGCCAAGTCAAGAACTTAAAAAAGGGCGATCGCGTCGTCATTCCTTTTACTATTTCTTGCGGCAGTTGCTTCTTTTGCAACCGCGATTTGTGGTCGCTGTGCGACAACTCCAACCCCAATGCTGGGCTGGCTGAAAAAATGTTCGGCCATTCGCCGGCGGGATTGTTTGGCTACTCGCATTTAACGGGCGGCTATGCAGGAGGTCAAGCAGAATACGCGCGGGTTCCGTTTGCAGATGTCGGCCCTTTAAAAATTCCCGACGGACTTTCGGACGAACAAGTATTGTTCCTCACCGATATCTTTCCTACCGGTTACATGGCGGCCGAAAACTGCGACATTCAGCCGGGGGATACGGTAGCAGTTTGGGGATGCGGGCCAGTCGGACAATTTGCGATCAGAAGCGCGTTTATGCTGGGGGCCGATCGAGTAATTGCGATCGACCGCGTACCGGAACGCTTGCAAATGGCGGCCGCGGCCAAAGCTGAAATCATCAACTACGAAGAAATGGACGCCGGGGAAGCCGTCACCGAAATGACGGGGGGACGCGGGCCCGACTCTTGCATCGACGCGGTGGGGATGGAAGCCCACGGCACCGGTCTCGACGCTTTGTACGACAAAGCTAAGCAAGCCGTGCGGTTGGAGAGCGATCGACCTACGGCCCTGCGACAAGTGATCCTCGCCTGTCGCAAGGGCGGCACAGTGTCAATTCCCGGCGTTTACGGCGGCTTTGTGGACAAAGTGCCATTAGGTGCAGCTTTCAACAAAGGCTTGACCATGAAAATGGGACAGACGCACGTTCACCGCTATTTGCGGCCTTTGCTCGATCGCGTTCAAAAAGGCGAAATTGACCCGTCATTCGTAATTACGCACCGAATGAAATTGGATGAAGCGCCCCACGCTTACGATATTTTCAAACAGAAAAAAGACAACTGCATCAAAGTTGTCCTCAAACCCTAACTCGCATTTACCCTTCACGGAGAAACTATGCTTTTACAAGAAAAAGAATCAGGCGACTTGATTGAAATTCTCGATGTAGATGCTTTAATCAGCCCTACAAAACAAGAAGTGCCGGGAAAAAATCAAGCTGGTCAGGAAGAGCAAGAGACAGCAACTTTTGCAAAAAGCAAATTAGTGTTTCCTTCCGGTGAAACTCTGCCGCGCTGTTGGACTGAGGAAAATTATCAAACTAGCTGATTCAACACATTCCCCCTAGTCCCCCTCGTTAAGGGCGGGACACGGCACATACCATAGATGTTAACTTAAGGTAAGACCCAGCCAGAGATTGCTGTTTGACCATTAAATCTAGATCCCCCCTAGCCCCCCTTCTTAAGGGGGGAACAAGAGTCTTCTCAAAGTCAACCCCTACTCCCCAACAATCAGGGGGATTTAGGGGGATCTAGACTTAGCGTAAAAACGAGATTTCTCAGGGGTTTCAGTCTTAAGTTGACACGAAGAAGGGCACATAGCTGTCAGCTAAACCAGAAAAACCGCTCTCCCAAAGGGGTTAAAACCTCTGCAGGAGGGGGGTTTTGACGTGTTTTTTGAGGCCCGGAGGACACGGCGCCGTGTTTGTTTAAATAGAATGTACGATCGACAAAATTTAATAGAGTCTTTAGTTCGCGGGCGGGAGAAACCGCATTAAACTAAAGTGATAAAGATAACCGGATTTGATTTAATTTCTTTATGACTAAAAGCTGATTCCCTCCCTCACGGGCAGCGTTAAAACTAATGAAAGTTAATCAAACAACCCTGGGAGGAATTCCCCATGTTTTACCATAAGAAGCCACTACAGTATTACAAAAGACCAGAAAAGCCAGATGCCGTTTACGCCAAGCAAATTCAAGAACTAATTGGCGGTACATTTGGCGAAATGACTGTGATGATGCAGTACCTATTTCAAGGTTGGAACTGCCGAGGCCCAGCCAAATATCGCGATATGCTGCTTGATGTCGGTACAGAAGAAATCGGGCATATCGAGATGTTAGCAACTATGATTGCTCACTTGTTAGATAAAGCTCCTGTATCTATGCAAGAAGAAGGTTTCAAGGATGCTGTGGTGGGTGCTGTGATGGGTGGAAACAGCCCGCGAGATACGATCATCGGCAGCATGAATCCGCAGCACGCAATTGTATCGGGTTTGGGCGCACTTCCTAGCGACAGCGTAGGGTATCCCTGGAACGGCCGTTTTATCGTTGCTAGTGGCAATCTTTTAGCAGATTTTCGCTCTAATTTGCACGCCGAATCGCAAGGAAGATTGCAGGCTGTGCGGCTGTATGAAATGTCAGACGATGCGGGCGTGAAAGACACCCTGAGTTTTATGATTGCCCGCGACACGATGCACCAAAATTTGTGGCTGGCGGCGATCGAAGATTTAGAAAGTTCGGGAATGGAAACAACCCCCGTTCCGAGTTCCTTCCCGCAGGAGTTGGAAAAGTCAGAATTTGCTTATCAGTTTTGGAATCATTCTGAAGGTTCCGAAAGTAGCGAGGGACGCTGGGCGAAAGGCAAATCAATGGACGGCAAAGGCGAGTTTGAATATGTAGCCAATCCCCAACCGTTAGGGCCAGAACCAGTACCGCCGCCGCCCGAACCAAAATTGCACGGCACTGGCATGAAATAGCCACTCAAAAAGTTAATAGTAAGGTTTGCATTCCCCTATTGACTAATTAAGTAATTCAGGAATAAACTCCTTATTACTAAGCTCAAAAAAAACTAAAGTTCTTACTACTAACCACAGGTGCGTCGTAAGAACTTTACTCGCTGATTGGCTAATTAATTAGTTAACAACTGAAGTGCTTACTACAAACCAGGTTTTGACAATAAGTCTAATAACTAACAACAAATAAGTTATGCAATTGCAAGCAGTAATTCTCGATATTGACGGTACTCTGACGCTCAGCAATGACGCCCACGCTCAAGCTTGGGTAGAGGCATTTGCCGCTTACGGCTACGAGGTGCAGTTCGAGAAAGTTCGCCCGCTAATTGGCATGGGAGGCGACAAAGTTATACCCAAAATGGTATCAGGACTTTCCGACGAAGCAGGCGACGGGAAAAAGATTGCACAGCGGCGCAAAGAACTGATTATTAACCGCTTTTCTCCCGAACTTTCTCCAACCCCTGGTTCCCGGGATTTGCTGTTAAAAATGCAGCAAGAAGGATTGCGGCTAATTATTGCTACTTCAGCTACCACTGAAGAACTTTCCGGTTTGCTGAAAGCTGCACAAGTTGAGGATTTATTGGATCAAGCCACGACATCGAGTGATGCGGAAGCTTCTAAACCGGAACCGGATATTGTGGAAGCTGCTTTGAGCAAATTGCAGATGGAAGCGAGTCAGACTGTGATGTTAGCTGATACTCCTTACGATATCGAAGCTGCGGGCAAGTGCGGGGTGCCAGTAATTGCTTTTCGGTGCGGAGGTTTCGATGATGCTTCGCTGGCAAATGCTGCGGCAATTTACGATCACCCTGCTGATTTGTTGGCGCATTATGACGATTCTCTTTTAGGGAAAAAGGAATTGGTAGCGCGTTGAAGTAAGATGGCTAACTGGGGCGCATCGCCCCTCAAGTAACCTAATCGGTTACGATCCGATCAACTTGATGCGCTTCTGTGATGTCTGGAATATCCAGCCGCGCAGCTAATTTGCGAATGACTGATTCTGGTACTGTTGCTGTGCGCGATCGATTCTGCTGCAATATTTCTTCTAGAGGTACTTCTAGATAAACAATGCGAATGCGCGCTTGGTAAGCAGCAAAAAAATTAATTAATTGCTGCCGCATTTGTTTAGTGGTATTCGTGGCGTTCCACACAAAAGAGCGCCCGTCATTCATGTATTCGCGTGCTCTTTTTTTGGCGGCTGTGACCACATTTCCAGGGGTTTCGTCGGGAGGGAGATTCATCTCTTTTCGCAGTGCATCCAGCGAGATTAATGGAAAATCTGGGAGATTTTTCCGAATCCAATAATCTTTACCGCTTCCTGGCAAGCCAGACATCAAAATTACTTCGCATTTAGTATCGTCAAATGCTTCGTAATCCGGGTTGCCGTTGTCTTTGCGGAAGTAGATAAATCGGCTGTGTGCTGATGGGAATTGTCGGGGAGAATCCCAACAATTATTTTCTTGACAAAACTCCCGAAATAGTTCTATTTTATCGAGCAATTCTTGTTTGTCGGCGCAGTGGCGGCCGCGCACGTCTGCTTCGGCTAAAAGTGCGAGGAAATCGCAGCGGACAACTTGACTAACTTTAATTACAGACTGCTGCGGGTTGGGTTTGTCGATTAACCAGATGGGTAAACTGCCGAATTGGACGATCGCCACCACTGTTTCGCGAATCTCAAACTGCACAGGCGGCTCGAATTGAGATAAAATTTGTCTGACCATTCTCGCACCTTGGCGGGCGTGACCTTTTGAGCTAATTCTGCCGTCTGCTTCTATTTTTGTAAAGGCTGGTTTGGCGACATCGTGCAGCAAAGCGGCCGCAAAAAGTATCGATCGTTCTTTTTCGGGAAGTTGCCGCCAATTTGGGGATGAGATTAAGGCTTCGCAGACCATTTTGGTGTGAATAAAAACATCTCCTTCGGCGTGGTAAATCGGGTCTTGCTGACATCCTTTAAGGCTGTCAATCCAGTCGAAATGATTTTGAATACCCTCCCAATCCAGGAACCAATCGGGCGGTTGGGGACAAAAGGGAAAAGTCCAAGTTGGCGATAACAGTGCCGTCATAAATTCACCTGCGGGTTAACTAAAATTAAATAAATCTGCGCCGGGACGCAGAATATTGGGTATGATTGGGCGATTTAGCCAATGTCCTTCGGCATTTTTAATAGCTGTCAAAAAACTGGCACGCACGTATTTGTAACGCGCTTTTACTATGCCATATTCTTCGATTTTAATGTACAGACCTTCCATAATCTCGCTCTTGTCAGTCTCTTTCAAACATCGTTCTTCATCTAATCCCAATTCCCCGCAGTACAAACGCAAGCGTTCCAAATGTCCGGGTTGAATAAAATTAGACTTTGCCATAAACTGCATCATTTGCTTGGGAGATTTCAGCACTCCAGAAAACAGCACGGGAACGGACACTAACGGCAGTCCGTTTAACAACTTGCGGCGCGATTCTGTACTCAGAAATTGACTGGTTTCTAAGTCGAGCACGTCGTATTCCATAAAATAGTGCGGCAAAAAATCATAAAAGACAGTGTGTTTGGCATAAAGCCATTCGCCGTAAAGAATGTAGCGATTTCCCAGCACTTCTCCCAGGGTTCCGCTAAGACTGAAAGCCCACTGTTTGAATAAGTTAAAATGTTTTTCCCTCGGCCCGCCGGTGAGATAGTGGCCGCGACTTTGCAGCAGCATTTGTCCATCTGGTGCGAAGCTGATGCCTGTATTAGCGCCGTCTACCTTTTCTTCTATAATTAGAGGGCGATCGCTCAAAACGCTAAATGGCACGCTGTCGAGGTCTTCATCACCCGGTTGGAAACGCGAACCTTCGATGTGATAAGTTCTAGGATATTTAACAATTTTGCTCATCAGCCAATCCATTTTAGATTTGAGAGGCGACCCATCCATTTGAGATTTGAGATTTGAGACTTGAGAGGCGACCGAATCTATTTAACCATTATAATGGAATAATCACAAAGGAGCGTGTATTTTGAAAAGTCAAAGTTTCCAGAGCATATCATCAGCAATCGCAGGGATTCTATTAGTAGGCGCGCTACTCATCGGTTTAAACTCTTTTGTCGTCATCAATCCAGGCGAAGCAGGGGTGGTTAGCGTTTTAGGAAAAGCCACAGATGGAGCATTGTTAGAGGGGTTTCACCTCAGACCCCCGCTAATATCCAAGGTAGATGTGTACGATGTAACAGTGCAAAAGTTTGAAGTTCCCGCCCAGAGTGCTACTAAAGACCTTCAGGATTTAAATGCTAGTTTTGCGATTAACTTTCGCCTCGATCCTGCGAGAATAGTTGATGTCCGAAGGACTCAAGGAACTTTGGAGAATATAGTCTCAAAAATTATTGCTCCTCAGACGCAAGAAGCCTTTAAAACAGCGGCTGCACTGAGAACCGCCGAACAATCTATTACTCAAAGAAGTGAACTGAAGCGAGACTTTGATACGGCGCTGAAAGAGAGGCTATCAAAGTATGATGTAATCGTACTCGATACGAGCGTTGTTAACATTCGATTCTCGGCAGATTTTGCGAAAGCGGTTGAGGAGAAACAGGTCGCTGAACAGCGGGCGCAAAGGGCTGTTTATGTTGCTCAGGAAGCAGAACAACAGGCTCAAGCTGACATTAACCGCGCTCAAGGTAGGGCGGAAGCTCAAAGACTTTTGGCTGAAACTTTGAAGGCCCAAGGCGGCGATTTAGTGCTGCAAAAAGAGGCGATCGAAGCTTGGAGAAGCGGCGGCGCTCAGATGCCAAAAGTGTTGGTGATGGGCAGCGGTTCGAGTCGGGTTCCTTTCATTTTTAATATGAACGATATTCAGGAAGAACCCGATCGCCCGCAAGTGACCAACAATTAAAATATGGCTGAGGGTTACAAACTCGGTGCCTCCGAAAATATTGGCTTTGCTAACCAGAAATCTCGCAATAAACCGAGTTTCCTCAGAAAGCGCACATAACTCCTATGAGAGTTGCGGGAATATGCTACACTTCTGAAAGCCACAATATAACGACAGTTTGAAACCTGTGGTTATAAAAGCGAAGTCCGCAATTAAAACGCAGGCAACACACTCATTTTAGGAAGCCAGGAGAAATCATGACCCGCGCTATTATGGAAACCGACAAAGGCACAATCAATTTGGAATTGTTCGATGCGGATGCGCCTAACACAGTGAAGAATTTTGTTGACTTGGCGGAAAAAGGTTTTTACGATGGATTGGCTTTTCACCGAGTCATTCCTAACTTTATGATTCAAGGTGGCTGTCCAAAAGGCAATGGAACGGGCGGCCCCGGCTACAAAATCAAGTGCGAAATTAACTCCAACAAACATTTAGCAGGAACTTTATCGATGGCTCACGCAGGCCGCGATACGGGTGGTAGCCAATTCTTTATTTGCCATTCTCCCCAGTCTCATCTAGATGGAGTTCACACAACTTTTGGCAAAACTGAGGATATGTCTGTCGTCAATGCTATCCGCCAAGGTGACAAGATTATTTCGCTCAAAATTGAGCATTAATTTCCAGTAATTAGTTGTGTTTGCAATAAGGGCTAAAATCCTTATTGCAAACAAAATTTGTGAAAGTTCAGAGTTTTAAAATCTACAATTTATGAGTGTAATAAATGATTCTGCTGTGGCGGCTGAGTTAACTGAACTATATTTAAAATACGAAAAAGCTCTTTGTACGAATGATATTGAAACTCTCGATAATTTGTTCTGGGATGCGCCGGAAGTCGTGCGGTTTGGGGTGACGGAGAACCTGTACGGGAGTGATGAGGTGAGGGCTTTTCGCAAAGGGCGATCGCCTGTAAATGTCGATCGAGAAATGTTCAACCTCAAAGTCGTGACATTCGATGCAGACACGGCGGCTGTGACGCTGGAATTTCGCCGTGTAATGGATGGAGTGGTGCGCCTGGGGCGGCAGAGTCAGATGTGGCGGAAGTTTCCTCAAGGGTGGAAGATTGTTTCCGCTCACGTTTCTTTGTTGCCGAGCGAGGGATGAGCGGTGACATACCTCAGATCAAGGTGAAATAATTTCCCCAGTCGGTATTTGAATTTGATTATTGCTGAGCAATTTAATTCGGCAGATATTCTTTTTTTCCTTTACTATTAGTGCCTCTCTCTGCCTTCTCACCTATCTTCTGCTTTCTTGGTTATCCACTTTTGCAGTAGCTTCCTGATTACCGCTATTTTCCCTGCTCCGAATCCCCTAATACAGTTCATATTTGAGCAAAGTACACGGAATCGATCCATTAAAAACCGGAATTCGCCGCGATGTCCTGAGTCCCACCTTTTTACCCAACTCCTTATTCCCAGTCAAAATAAACGCATTCCAACCTTTAAAACGATTCTTGAAAATATCCCCCAACATCTTGTACAAATCTCCCAATTCGCTAGCATCTCCCAGGCGCTCTCCGTAGGGAGGATTGCAAATCAAAACGCCTCTGTCTGCGGGTGCTTCCAACTGAGATAACTCGGTTTGAGCAAACTGAATCTTACCGGAAATACCAGCTTGCTGCGCGTTCGTGCGAGCTTGAGTTAACATATCGGAATCGCGATCGCACCCGGCAATCACCTCTTTAAGTTCCGGTAACTCACTATTTTCAGCTTCGGCCCACAATTCATCCCACAAAGGTTCGTCAAAATCCCGCCAAGTCATAAATCCAAACTTTTCTCTAAACAATCCCGGTGCAATATTCAATCCCTTTAAAGTCGCTTCCAAAGGCAAAGTCCCAGAACCGCACATCGGGTCTAAAAACGGCAAATCAGGCGTCCATTCTGCCATCTCCAACAAAGCCGCAGCTAGGGTTTCTTTGAGGGGAGCAAGCCCCATCGCCGGTCGATATCCCCGGCGGTGCAAACTGCCGCCAGAACTGTCTAAGCTTAAAATAGCTCTATCTTGATGAATGTGAAGGTTAATTAGCAAATCGGGATGCTCTACATCAACATTAGAACGCTTGTTAAATTGAAGGCGCTGTTGGTCGGCGATCGCATTTTTGACCTGCAAAGCTGTAAAGTGAGTGTGGTTCAACTTTTCGTTGCCGCCGGTGCAGTTTACTGCTAAAGTATTGTCGGGATATAAGTATTCGTCCCAAGGGATTTTCTGCACTTCGCGGTAGAGCATATCCGAGTTGTAACACCGGAATTCGGCGATCGGCATTAGCACTCGAAAAATTGTTCTCGACCAAAGATTGACGCGGTATAATAAAGCCCGATCGCCCGCAAAGTAAACCCCTGTAAAATCTGGCTTAACATCCTGGGCCCCTAAACGTTCTAATTCTTGGGCGGCAATAGTTTCTAAACCGCGCGCAACTGTAGCAAAATATTGATTCATTGATAATTGGTAATTGGGAATTGGGAATTGGGAATTGGGAATTGTTACTAACAACAGACACCAGACTGATGACTATAATAGCTGGTTTTAATCCTAACTATCAAAATAAATACTCTACCTTTACGATAAATCACTCGCATTAATCTGGGTGGGGGCGGGTTTGAGAGATTGTTCTTTGTTGGCTGTGATTGTTTGTGAAACCCGCCCCTACAGATTGTTAGAAATGTGTGAGTCACAAACTGTCAGTAATACTCGTGAAATTAAAAGCTTTCACGCGCACTCCGGGCACGACACTACCGCCGTAACGCTTCACCGCACTAACTGCATCCACATCGCGCAACATATCAGGTAAAACTTGATTGAAACGCAGGTTTTTGATCGGGTAAGCAATTTTGCCATCCTCAATCCAAAAAGTACCGTCGCGAGTCATTCCCGTTACTTCCAATGTTTTCGGATTAACGTAACGCACGTACCAAGCTCGACTGACGAAAATTCCTCGCTCGGTTTGAGCAATTAAATCTGCTAAACTTTGGTCGGAACCTCTCATCACCATCGGGTAATAAGCACCTTTTGCCTCTTTGCGTTTTTGTGCGGCCCAGTAGCGGGAATAAGACAAACTTTGAGGGATGCCATTTTTGATGATTTCCAAATAGTTATTGCTTAATCCGTCGTCGAAAAAAGTATTCGATCGCAACAAAGGATGAGCCGGATCGCGCTGCACTTGCACTAACGGGCTAAAAAGTTGTTCCCCCGCGCGGTTTCCCGCTGGTTTTCCCTCTGCATCGGCGATCGACATAAACGATCGCCCCTCATCCGCCGCCCTCGCATCCAAGCTCCAAATCACCCACGGTAGCAAGCCCGCAAAAGCAGCACCGTCAAGGATTACCGGATAAACGCCGGGAGTGATGGGGCGCGGGTTGCGGGATGCGATCGCCCGATCGAGCACTTGTTCTGCTAATTGGGCGATCGGCAATTCGTTGATACTCCAAGCAGTGCTCTTCGCCCAACTAGAACCGTCTTCAACGCGAGCAGTAAAGCTGAAATCCGCATCTGTAGACTGGTTGCAGGCACGGAGTCCGGTTGACGAGGCGATCGCGTACAGCGACGCCTCAGTGCTCAAAGTGCCGGAACCATGAGCGCCCCCCTGGGAGGCTCTCGCGCACGCTTGCTGCACCATTTCGGCCCGCGCTAGAGGCGATACAGTTGCCGTTGCTGTGTCGAAGGCGGGCGATCGCAAATCGTAGGTTTGAGGCGGCAGCAGCGGCATCCATTCGGGGTCTGCCGGCGCAATTCGGGCCAATTCTTCCGATCGCTTGACTGCGGAGGCGATCGCATCTTCATCAAATTCTGTAACAGCAGCAGAGGCACTTTTGTTACCGAAATAGCTAGTAATGCTCAGGCTAAACACAGTTTTGCTGATATTTTGGCTGATTTGATTTTCCGAGAATCTCGAAAGAGATTCCTCGCCAGTAGAGATACTGACAAATACTTCCTCTGCTTTGGATAGTTTGACTGCTTTTTCTACTACAGATAAGGCTTGGTCTTCACTTAAAGTTGCGGGCGATGTTGTTACAATCATGATTGGTAATTAGGCATTGCGAATTGGGTATTGCGAATTGGGCACTGCAAATTGGACATTGGGAATTGGGCATTGTTAGCAATTAACTAATAACTAAGAACCGATGACCCATGCCCCATGCCCTATTACCCAATTTGAATATCCCTCACTCGCACGGGCACACAAGCGTGAGTCATTTGAGCCACCTGCATCGGCTCGCCCTTTCCGCATATATGAGTACCGCACTGAACCAGCTCCGAAGCCGGCCCGATCGCATCTATTTGATTCCAGAAATCAGTAGTCATCGCCTGATAAGTTACATCCTTCAACATACCGACCACTTTACCTTTTTCAACCTTCCAAAAAGCATCGCCGCCGAATTGAAAATTGCGCCGCTGCTGGTCGATCGAATAACTACCCATACCGTCGATTAAAATCCCGTCTTCCGTATCAGCAATCATCTCGGCCAAAGTAGCAGTATGGCTGCCGCCATCCGGGCCCGGCTCCAATCCCAAATTGGGAATTCTCACCATCGGCACGCTAGACCAACTGTCAGCGTAAGCAGAACCGTTGCTGCTGGCACGTCCGAGGCGATAAGCCGTCTCTCTGTCAGTGAGATAATCAACTAAAATTCCATCCTTGACAACGTACCACTCTTGTGATTTTACGCCCTCATCATCGTAACCCATTGTACCGCGGCCACCTGGTTGAGTGCGATCGCACTTAAAATTCACCCAAGGTGCAGCGTATTGCAGTTTATTTAACTTATCAGTAGTAGCAAAGCTAGTGCCAGCAAAATTAGATTCGTAGCCGTAAACCCGGTCTAATTCAGTTGGATGACCGACAGATTCGTGGATTGTCAAAAACAAATTTGTCGGCTTAAGAATCAGGGATTTGCAAATACCAGCCGGGACTGTGGGAGCGCTGACTTTCTCAATAGCTTCGGCGGCAACTCTTTCGACTTGACTCAACAAATCATCGGGATTAATATGTTCGTAACCGATATTCAGCGGCGGGCGTTCGTAACTGCGACTTTGGGCATCGCCGCCCGCAATTGCCGTACAGTCAAAACCCGGATAGCTGCGGTAGATTGTTTGTTCGATTAGCGAGCCTTCTGTAGAAGCAAAAACCTTGTCTTCGCGGCTGGACTGCAAAAAAGAAGAAGCTTTTTTGATGCCTTGTGCGCCGTGTGCTAGCAGCTTCTCGTTGATAGTTAGCAACAGTTCAGCTTTCTCAGCAACGGGTACAGAAAAAGGGTCAATGGCGATGGGAGTAATGTAGGTATCGACATATTTTTCGACAGGCACCAACCGCACCGGTTCCTTTTGAGTTAATCGGCTGCCTTTCGCGATTTCTACAGCCAAAGCGACTATTCTTGCAACCTCTGCGGGTGTTTTGCTGTGACTGGCGGCAAACCCCCAAGCGCCGTCTAGAAGCACTCGCACGCCAAAACCGGAACTTACATTATCTGACAGTTGACTTAAAGATCGATCGCGCGCGTAAAGATTCTGCCTTCGGTAACTGCAAAAACGCACATCACCGTACTCGCAACCTGTTTTCCGAATCAAATCTACAGCCAAATTTGCTAACTCGTTAGCAGAGATTTTTGCAGTTAATTGCACCATAGTTATTCGTCATTCGTCGTTAGTTGTTAATTATTATAACATATTGGAATAAACCGCGAAGATGCGAAGAGCGCGAAGGAAGGAAATAGAGAGGTCTTTCTCATATCGTTTACGGTTTTTTCGGAATGATTAAACCGCAGAAGCCGCAGAGACCGCAGAGGAAGAAAAGAGAGAGATAAATAATTCCGATGACAACGAATTTGATGTCATTTCTAAGTAGAGTTTTTACCTAAAAACATCTTCTTCTTTCTCTTCCTTCTTCGCGTCCTTCGCGTCTTCGCGGTTCGTTAAATCCTACTCCATCTCCTGCAAAACCCCTGTCAAAATTTCCACAATGCGATCGATATGTTCCTTCTCAATAATCAGCGGTGGCGACAAAGCAATAATATCACCCGTAGTCCGAATCAGCAACCCTTTTTCATAGCACTGCAAGAAACAATCAAAGGCCCGTTTCCCCGGCTTCCCAGCAATAGATTCCAACTCAATACCTGCCACCAGTCCCAGATTCCGAACATCAATTACGTGCCGCACCCCCTTCAAAGAATGCACCGCATCTTCCCAGTAACCGGCCATCTTATCGGCCCGTTCAAATAACCTTTCTTCCTCATAAATATCCAGCGTCGCCAAAGCAGCCGCACAAGCCACAGGATGACCAGAATAAGTATAACCATGAAAAAGCTCGATCGCATTTTCAGGAGCATTCATAAAAGCATCATAAATGCCTTCTTTCACAAACACCGCCCCCATCGGCACCGTACCGTTAGTTATCCCTTTCGCCGCCGTCACAATATCGGGAACCACCCCAAAATATTCCGTAGCAAAACTAGAGCCTAGCCGCCCGAATCCGGTAATAACCTCATCAAAAATTAGCAGGATTCCATATTTGTCGCAAATCGCCCGCAGCCGCTCCAAGTAACCTTTCGGCGGAATCAAAACACCCGTAGAACCAGCCACCGGTTCCACAATTACCGCTGCAATATTAGACGCATCGTGCAAAGCGACAATCCGCTCCAATTCATCCGCCAAATGCGCTCCCCATTCCGGTTGTTTGCGGCTGAAAGCATTGTGTTCGAGATTGTGAGTGTGAGGCAAATGATCGACTCCCGTCAGCAAACTGCCAAAAAACTTGCGGTTTGTACCGATACCGCCGACAGAAATTCCCCCAAAACCAACGCCGTGATAGCCGCGTTCCCTACCGATCAATCTTTGGCGAGTTCCTTCACCTTTCACCCGGTGATAAGCAATCGCAATTTTCAAAGCAGTTTCTACTGATTCCGAACCCGAATTAGTAAAGAAAACGCGATCGAAATTGCCCGGAATCATCTTTACCAAACGTTCCGCTAATTCAAAAGCACCTGGATGTCCCATCTGAAAAGCCGGAGAGTAATCCAAACGCAAAACCTGCTGTTTAACTGCTTCGGCAATTGTCTCGCGGGCGTGCCCTGCATTGACGCACCACAGCCCCGCAGTACCATCCAAAATTGAGCGGTTATCATCGCTTGTAAAGTGCATATCTTTTGCCGAAACCAATATTCGCGGATTCGCTTTAAACTGTCGGTTGGCAGTGAAGGGCATCCAGTAAGCGTCCATATTTGTCATCGTTTTTTTATCTTTTTATATTGATGATTCTGCATCCAAACTATAACTTGCTACCGATTGCCGATCGCCAGACGCTTATTATAATTTTACAAAACACCTCTATCCCTCTTTCTATCTTTTCTATCTCCTCTGCGCCCTCTGCGTCCTCTGCGGTTAGTAAAAAAAATATCATTCACAAATGAAATAAAATCACCGCCACAATCCTAAATCTTGGCGATGGCTTTCCTAGCGGCAGAGATATCAGATTAAAAACCCGGTTCATTAATTAACATAAAAAACCGGGTTTTTAAGGAACATTAAAACTTGATGTTTAATGACAAAAACTAGCTAATTAACGATCGCCTCCACAGACTCATGCTGCAACAAACCAGTTAGCATTTGGGCCGGTTGCTCCCCGTAAGGCCACGCGAAAGCATGGCGGAAAGCGGCATTTTGACACGCTTGCAACTGCCGAAAATCAATGATATCCAAAGTTAACAAATTCTCGTACTCAAAAGGCAGCCGCACGTTGTGCAATCCCGCGTTGTCGGTACAAATGGCAATATCGACACCAGCTTCAAAACATCGATCGAACACAACCTTCAATTCGCGCATATCCTGCAACGTCCCCGTTTTGAGATAGGTAGTCGGGCAAACTTCCAAGCATTGACCCCTGCGCGCGACTTCTGGCAGCAGTTCGGGATATTTTAACGGAATTTGAATCCCGTGGCCGATCCGCATCAGATAGGGCAGAAGTTCGGGATAACAGCCAGAGGTAGTTTCGTAGAGGTGGCCGGTAGTTTTGATGCCGATCGACCTCGCGTACTGGTACAATCCGACAAACTCATCTAAACGATCGCCAATACAATCATCGCCGCCAGCTATATCGATCGCACAAACATATTCTCCCATCCCGGCCGCCAAATCTACGATCGCCCGATTCACCTCATAGGGTAAACGCGAGTGCATACACAAAATTTGGCTAGTAACAATCGGACAATCGCTAATTTGACTTGCCTTGCCCACAACTTGTACAATTTCTGCCATCAAATCAATGCGTTCTGACTGATTCAAATGTTCTGGAGTCCGCAAATAAGGCGTATAGCGCAACTCCAAATAAGCCAGATTTTCAAACACGTAAGCGCCCCGCATCAACCGATAGATGAAATAAGGCAAAGTCTCAACAGTTTGAACGCTTTCTACCAGTGTGTGCAGTTCCAAATACTCATTGAGAGTATTGCGCGGACGAGTGTAAAACTCCTCAAACTCCGAGTATTCTTGAAATCGATTAACCATCTCAGCATTGTGGCGATCGAAATACCGCCACAGCACCCTAGGAACGACAGAACCACCCAGATGGCGGTGCAACTCAGCGTGTAAACTCATGGCAACAAAGCCTCTATTTTCTCAATCTTAACAAAAATTAATTAGTCAGTAGTCATTAGTCAGTAGTCAGTAGTCATTAGTCATTGGTTATTTGTTAGTTCCAATGCCTAATGCCCAATAGACATCTCCCATAATTCTTGTGGAACAGGCATCTTGCCTGTTCAAAATAGGCTTTTTGGGAGATGCCCCATGCCCCATGCCCCATGCCCCATGCCCCATGCCCCATGCCCCATGCCCCATGCCCCATGCCCCATGCCCGTATCTAAAATCCCAAATCTAAAATCTAAAATCTAAAATTGATTGACATTTAGGACGCATTCATACATAATCGGAGATTGTGTCAACCTGAACAGAACGCGAGAAACCCTTGGCTAACGTAGTTGTAATCGGCGCCCAGTGGGGCGATGAAGGAAAAGGCAAAATTACCGATTTGCTCAGCAAATCCGCAGATATCGTTGTCCGCTACCAAGGGGGCGTCAACGCGGGTCACACCGTGGTAGTCAACGGTCAGACTTTCAAGCTGCACTTAATTCCGTCTGGGATTCTCTACCCTGATAAAGAGTGTATTATCGGCTGCGGTACGGTCATCGACCCTAAAGTTTTAATTGCAGAGTTAGATCAGCTAGAGGCACTGAATATTTCGACAGCCTCGCTGATGATTTCGGAGACGGCTCACGTCACGATGCCCTATCATCGATTAATTGATGTAGCATCGGAAACGCAGCGGGGAAATTATAAAATCGGGACGACGGGACGCGGCATTGGCCCTACTTACGCCGACAAGTCGGAACGCACTGGCATTCGGATGCTAGATTTAATGGACTTGGACGGGTTGCAAGAACAATTGGAATGGACGATTAATTGTAAAAATGTCCTTCTCGAAAAACTCTACAATTTGCCGCCTTTAAATCCGCAAGACGTAATTGATGAATATCGAGTTTATGCGGAACGTTTGCGGCCGCACGTAGTTGATAGTTCCCTGAAGATTTATGAGGGAATTCACAAGCGGAAAAATATTCTGTTTGAAGGCGCGCAAGGCACTTTATTAGACTTAGATCACGGTACTTATCCTTACGTTACTTCCAGCAATCCCATCGCTGGCGGTGCTTGTGTGGGAACCGGAGTCGGCCCAACAGCGATCGATCGCGTAATTGGCGTAGCAAAAGCTTATACAACCCGCGTCGGAGAAGGCCCCTTCCCTACCGAAATGGTAGATGGAATAGGAGCAATTTTGGGCGATCGAGGTGCAGAATTCGGCACGACAACCGGCCGCAAACGCCGCTGCGGTTGGTTCGATGCGGTAATCGGTCGGTACGCAGTCCGCATCAACGGCCTTGACTGTCTGGCAATTACCAAACTAGATGTTTTGGATGAATTAGAAGAAATAAAAGTTTGCGTTGCTTACGAAATTGACGGCGAAAGATGTGTTGATTTCCCGAAAAGTTCCCGGATATTTGCTCGGTGCCAACCTATTTACGAAACCCTTCCCGGTTGGAAACAGTCTACGGAAGAGTGCCGGAATTTGGAAGATTTGCCGCAGCAAGCTTTGGATTATCTGAAGTTTTTGGCAGATTTGATGGAAGTGCCGATCGCGATCGTTTCTCTAGGTGCGAGCCGCGACCAAACTATCATTGTAGAAGACCCCATTCACGGCCCGAAGCGGGGGTTATTGTCGGCTGACAGTAGGCCTGTAGCTCCTCTATCCTAAGATTTTGAGTCATAAAACGTCAGACTGCTAGAAAGAGCGTAGCTGAACTGAGCTATTGCCCGCACTTAGTGCAAGGAGCTATAATAATGATCGATAAAAACTGGAAGACTGACGAAGACCAGCAGATATCCAGGTTAGAAGTTCACAGAGACCTCATTGGGTGGGTGATCCAAGAATTGGAGCGAGCAAATATTTACTCACAAAGAACTATTGGGAACGATCCAAAGGGTGATATTTTAATTATCAATCCAGAAGATGCTCCTAAAGTCAAAGAAATAATCGCAGATATTCAAAGGAAATTCAATGGATAGAGAAAACGATGAAAGAACCGCACCTTGAAATCAAGACTCGATATGTCCATGCTGGATTGGCGAAAAAAATCATTAACAAAGGTACTGTAATAGGAGTTATAACTACAAAAAAAATCTCTGAACCAGCTAAAAAATTATTTGACAATGCGGATATAGCGTGGGCTGAAAATATTCCAGAAAGTGCATTTAAGCTATCTGAATTGGAGGAGTAATTATTTATGTTAGATATCAGCTTCTACACCACAAATGGATCGGAATCGGAAACGGTAGATGTAGGAGAAACCCTTTACGAATGGTTAGCCAAATCTGATTTTTCAAAAATAGGCGGGGAATCAATCGACACCGAAATTTACCTAGATGAAGAAAATGTAATTCTGCCTCTAGTTGAATTAAATCAAGATATTCGCCAGCAGTTCAAGAAAATTTTCAGCGAAGCAATCATCAGTGAAAGCGATGAAGTTCTTACTAAGCTTGGTGATTACCCTTCAAAAGAAGAGTATCAATCAGGAACCTACCGTCTGAGAAAAATGCTGGAATTGCTCAAGTGTGTGGAAAACGAAAATTATCAATACCTTCAGCGAATTTAATTGAGCGCGATCGCAATATCACAATTCTGGTAAAATGTGAAAACAATCAGCAGAAAGTCATAAAATGGAACTCGCAGTAGAATGTCAAAAGCGGGCAGAAGGCAGCAAACCTAACGCCCTCCGCCGCTCTGGATTGATTCCCGCCGTCCTCTACGGTCACAAAGGCTCTGAATCCATTTCCCTTACCATCAAAGCCAAAACAGTCGAACACCTGCTCAAAAAGCACGTAGTCAACAATGCCCTAATTGACCTCAGCATTCCCGACCTCTCTTGGAGCGGAAAAACCTTGCTCCGGGAAGTTCAAGTTCATCCTTGGAAGGGCTATCCTTACCACCTGAGCTTTTTCTCCGTCGCAACTCAAGACAGTCTGGAAGTTGAAGTGTCGCTGAATTTTGTCGGCGAACCCGTCGGCGTCAAGTTAGAAGGCGGCATCTTGGATACCGTGCTGACGCAACTGGCAGTTAAGTGCAAACCTGACAGCATTCCTGAAGCAATTGAAGTAGATATTTCTCATTTAAAGGTTGGGGATGCGCTGCACATTCACGAGTTAGTTTTGCCCGCAGGAGTGGTAGCTCTGGGCGAACCAGATCAGGTGGTTGTTAGCGTGCTGGGAATTCAAGCAGGTTCTGAAGCTGAAGACGCAGAAGAAGACGCAGCCGCAGCAGCTTGATTAGTAATTGCTAATAGTTGTTAACTAATTGTTGAAAAAAAAAGGGCGATCGCTTTCTCGCAAAAGGGCGATCGTTTTTTGCTAAAAAGGCTATTCTCGTTTGGGCGCGATCGCACTTACTCTACTCCGCCTTGAATCTGCTGTCGCACCCATTGACTAAAATCAATCTGTGCGGCAACTTCATCGATGAAAGCCACTTCTAGAAACTGGTATAAATCCGTTTTTTCAATAATGGGAAAAGTCGGAGATCGATCGCGCTCGACATAAGCCCCATCGACTAATTGCAAAATCCGCCATACCCGCCCGTTAAACCGCCAAAATTCCGGCACGCCCATACTGGCATAAAGTGTATTTTTATTGAGATCGGTATGGGTAATATCCACTTCCACCACTAAATCCGGGGCTGGATCGACATTCAAATTAACCAGGCGATCCGCCACTAAGGCATAATTCTGGATGTAATACCCATTGTCAGGCTCGGCGCTCTTGAGTAGGTCTTCTCGATCGAGCCTAGTCGATCCCATCGTCTTCATTCTCATCCCCATCTCAACGATCAGGATTAAGATGAATCGTTCAATCAAGCGAGCAGAGCGTTCGTGTTCTTCGAGGGGCATGGTGATTTCTAACACCCCGTTATCGTAAGTAAAGCGGGCGTGAGTGCGCTCCGCCAGCAAACTTTGAATTTGCTTAAAGGCTTGCCAATCGAGGTCGCGAAAGGTGAGGCGCTTTTCTCCGACAAGTTGAGGTGGTGGCTCTAACAACATCAAAATTACCGCAATTTAAGCGAAAGTTGACAGAACATTTACTGTTAATTATTTTAACTCCTCGCTCCTGTTGTCCCCCGCTATAACTGTACCCAGTGTCTTCGGTGGGATGAAAGGCAGGGAGATTGTAGGTACGGAAATCTCCAAATCTTTATTTTTGTAGATATTTTACTGAAATGTTTATAATACAGTAAGGAGGCAATGAGATGCTGCATACTGCTATCAAGGTTCGACTTTATCCAACATTAGAGCAACAAGCCCTACTATCTGGGCACTTTGGCTGTGCCAGATGGTGGTGGAACTATGGTCTAAATAAGTCAATTGAGACTTATAAAGAAACGGGTAAAAGCCTTGGTCAGTCAGCACTCAATGCCTTTTTACCAAAACTCAAGAAAACCGAAGAAACACTTTGGTTGTCTGAATGTTACAGCCAAGTTTTGCAAGCAACAACGCTCAACCTCACAACCGCCTATAAAAACTTTTTTGCAGGTCGTGCTAGGTTCCCGCGCTACAAGTCAAAGCATGGTAAGCAATCGATTCAGTATCCTCAAAATGTCAAGGTACTTGATGGGTTTATTCAGTTTCCGGGCAAGGTCGGCAAAGTTAAAGCCAAGTTGCACAGGAACATAGAAGGAACAATCAAAACCGTAACGGTTAGTTTAAATCCTTCTGGGAAATACTTTGCCTCAATATTGACGGAGAGTGAAGGCGACAATCCGACTGTTTCAACGGTCGGCAAAGTAATTGGAATTGACTTGGGATTGACTCATTTTGCTATTACGAGCAATGGCTGCGTCTCTAAGTATGATAACCCTAAGCATCTAGCCAAACACGAGAAAAACCTCAAACGCAAGCAACAAAAGCTAGCTAA
>NZ_JAUBTV010000052.1:0-52978 GCF_036705145.1 Microcoleus sp. B5-D4
AGTCATGCCTGAGTCTGGCAGAAGGGACTTGCACCCTTATCAGACCGAGAGTTCAGCCTTGTGGCTGGAAACGTTATGTACGGACTGATTACCGTGATTCACGTTTCAACGAATCGCACTAAGATTCTCCTTACTTGGGTACTACTCAGCTCAATTCCTGTCTTCTCTTTTAAATGTATGGCAAGTCTAGCTGTTGTCCATCTCCCGAATTCATAGCCATATTTCTCAGGTTCTACTTCAATTGTCTCTAGAAGTAAATCAATGTATTCTTCTGTAGCTTTTCGGTAGTTACCCTTCATCCTATCATCTTTAAAACTCTCTAATCGATCCGGATCACCATGAATACTCCAATAAGCTACTTTTCTGAGAGAACATCCAATTAGTTCAGCAGTTTGAGCTTGTGTATTTCCGTTATTTAGTAACAAAAAAATTAAGGCTATGAAGCCGAATGTCTGGATGATCATGCTCTTTTAATACTTGTTGAAGAGTTTCCTTTGTCTCGGAACTTAGAAAATTTTTAGCAGGCATTTACTTTTTCTGAATATCATTATGTTATATTATACCAAGATGCGTTTTAAATGCACAACAGCTTACCCGATCGCTCGCATTTCTGATTTCTCATATTCTTCACCCGCTTCATCACCTCTATAAATTTCTCCCTGCCTCCCACAGATTATTTTTTAAATAAAATATTAAAAATTCGCCTTTTTTTTTGGGGTAAAAAGCTTGACTTTGCTAGATTGACAATGTATTATTTAATAATGGGAATAGTGACAAAATTAAAATTTATGTCACCACTCCCATTATCTAAAATATACCCCAAAAATCAACAGCAGTCAATAGGTAAAAACTCTTTTCTTTACGCCGCAATTTGAAACTGCCAAAGGAACAGGAACGATACAAAAATCCATGCAAAAAAAGGCGAATTAAGCTTTGCAGGTTATCCTAGATTGTCTGGTGTCTGCCTGAATCACGAGAGGCAAGAGATCGATTTATGCCATCTCCGACTTAAGGGGGATGCGAGGAGGAGCGAGGCTAAACTAGAAACAAGATCGATCGCACATTTGATCCTTAAATTTATAGGCTTTGGCGGTCGTATCGGCCCGCGCCAAAAATTCGAGTAGTGCGTATCCAGCTAAAATAAAAAAAAGCAGGATTCGCACCCCGACTATTTCATGAAACAATCGCTGACTCCCCAAATCACCGCAGGTATCGGAATGGTTGTGGCGCTGCTAATTTGGAATGTGGCCACTTCCTACCGCAACACTCTCAAGTTAGTCCAAAACGAACGCTGGGTGGGCCACACTCACCAAGTTTTAACCGAACTCGAAGCCACGCTTTCTACCTTAAAAGATGCTGAAACCGGACAGCGCGGTTATTTGCTGACGGGAGAAGAACGTTATTTAGAACCGTATCACAGCGCGATCGACCGCATCAACGAACAAGTAGTCGGATTGCAGCAGCTAACCGCCGACAATAACCGGCAGCAACAGCGCATTCGCGACTTGAAAATTGCGATCGACTCTAAATTAGCCGAACTTGAAGGAACCATCAATCTGCGCCGCAAACAAAACTTAGCAGCAGCCGTGCGGCAAGTAAAAACCGGTAGGGGAAAGCAAATCATGGGCGACATTCGGCAGCAGATAGCCGCCATGACTGCCGAAGAAACTCAGCTATTGCAGCAGCGCGCCCGAGAATCTAAAAAAAGCGCTACTTTGACAATCGTGACTTTTACCGTTGCTGCTTTAGTAAATTTCCTGTTGATGCTATTGGTTTACTATTTGGTGAAGCGCGATCGAACTGTGCGCGACAAGGCCGAAATCAAGCAAAATCAACTGTTAGAACAGCTAGAACACGATCGCCACTTCCTACAATTAAGCGAAGAACGTTTCCGTCGCGCCATTCTCAACGCACCGCTGCCAATTATGCTGCACGCTGAAAACGGAGAAGTTTTGCAAATTAACTGCGCTTGGACAGAACTATCAGGCTACGAATACTCAGAAATTCCCACAATTGAAGATTGGACAGAAAAAGCTTACCACAGTCGCCAATCGCTAGTGCAAGCAGATATCGATCGGCTGCACCAATTAAACGCGCGCATTGCTGAAGGCGAATATATGATTGCCACAGCCAGCGGCGAAACTCGAATTTGGGACTTTTATTCCGCACCTTTAGGCCAGCTTTCCGACGGCCGAAGTTTAGTAATTAGTACCGCCATTGACATGACTGCGCGCAAGCAAGCAGAAGCGGAAATTCGGATGCTCAACGCTACCTTAGAACGGCGAGTAGAACTCCGCACCAATCAACTTCAAGCAGCTAACGAAGAATTAGAAGCTTTCACCTATACCGTCGCCCACGATTTGCGTGCTCCCCTGCGGGGAATGCAGGGATTAGCTGAAGCTTTATTAGAAGATTACCACCACATCCTCGACGAACTTGGTCAAGAATACGCCCAGCAAATTGTTAACTCTGGACACCAATTAGAAGAATTAATCCAAGATTTGCTAGCTTACAGCCGCCTGAGCCGCACTGATTTATCGCTGCAAGTTTTAGACTTAGAATCAGTTGTGGCCGAGGCAATTGCTATGGTACAAGGTGACGCTAAATCCAGGCACGCTCACATCAGTGTTCGATCGCCATTGCCTGCGGTAATTGCCCACCGCGTTACTTTAGTTCAAGTAATCGCCAATCTGCTCACCAATGCTATAAAATTTGTGGAAGGCACACCACCCCAAGTGCATATCTGGGCGCAAGAAATTGAGCAGCCTCAAGAGGGAGAGACAGAGAGCAATACAGTGGGAGAATTGACAAGGGGGACAGTGGGACAGTGGGAGCATTCCCAGTTACTTATCGCCAGCCCTCTATTGCCAGTCCGCATAATCCGTCTGTGGGTAGAAGACAACGGCATCGGTATTGCTCTAGAACATCAAAAACGCATTTTTCGCGTCTTTGAACGGCTGCACGGTATCGAGTCTTACCCGGGAACTGGTATAGGATTAGCTATTGTAAAAAAAGGAGTCGATCGCATGGGCGGTCAAGTTGGAGTGGAATCTCAAGTAGGACAAGGCAGTCGATTTTGGATACAACTGAGGAAGCATGACCCAAACGCAGACGATTTTACTGGTGGAAGATAACCCCGTGGATATTCTATTAATGCAGCGGGCATTTCGCCATGAGACTTTTGCTAATACTTCGCTGCAAATTGTTCGAGATGGAGATGCAGCGGTTTTTTATTTAAATGGGGACGGAGAATACAGCGATCGCGATCGCTATCCTTTACCTGCGATAATTTTACTAGATTTGAAATTGCCCAGACGATCCGGTCACGAAGTTCTGGTTTGGCTGAGGCAGCAGCCGGAACTAAAACGCTTGCCGGTGGTTATGCTTACTTCTTCTAGGCAAACACTTGATGTCAAGCGCGCTTACGATTTAGGGGTAAATTCTTATTTGGTTAAACCGGTCGGGTTTGCTTCTTTATTGGAAATGATGCAGAGTTTTAGCGAGTATTGGCTCAACTATAGCGAACTGCCGGAACCTAGCGAATTTTCGGGTTTGTAGTAGCGGTTTCCCGGTTTTTATTGCTTGTTTCCTCGTTACCAGGCTCTTTCGGGTAACGAGGAAATTAAGTTTCTAGTGAGTAAGCCCGTCCTGTATCATCTTAAAGGGGCGATTTCCCACATTTTTATGATGATCGATTGCCACTCTAGCTAAGCTGAAGTGCATTTAAATTGTATAGTAAAATTTAAGAAAAGTCTTGTGGGGAGTAGGGGTTGGGCCTAAGATCCTGCCCAAAAAATACAATTTAGATGCCCAACAGCTTAATAGCAAAATTATTAATTGTTACAGTGGTACACATTCTGGTAATGGACGACAACCTAACAGATAGGCTGCTGGTCAAACGCGAATTAGAGCGGCAATTCTCGCAATTGCAAATAACGGAAATTTTTGACGATAGATTATTCGGAAAAGCACGGAATCGAGGCAGATTCCATCTGGTAATTACTGATTACCAACTACGCTGGACGAACGGTTGAGTTGTGCTTAAAACTATTAAAGCCAGTTATCCAGAATGCCCGATTGTAATGTTTACAAATACTTTGATCGAAAACTTGCTAGAGTACAGCCACCTCAGCAAAGCTAACTTCGCACTAAAAGCAGTTTCTCTTCATTTAATTGTAGCTCGATCGCGCAACTAGATGCGGAAATTGCCCGAAAAAAAGCTCGGATAACGGTTGTCGAACCGCTACCTGCGGTGTTGGCACATCCTCCTACGCTGCTGCAAGTCTTGGTTAACTTGCTCTCCAATGCTCCACCAGTTCGTGCAGCCTGGGATAGCTCCCCAGGTGCGAGTTTATTCAGAAGCTGAGGAGGAATATATCTATCTTTGGGTAGAAGACAACGGCATTGGTATTGCACAAAGATTTCAAGAGAGGATTTTTGGGTTGTTCGATCGCCTGCACGGTCAAGAAGTGTATCGGGGGACGGGAATGGCGCTGGCGATAGCGAACAAAGGAGTCGATCGGATGGGGGGTGCGATCGGGCTGAAATCGACTCGGGGAATGGGTACCCGCTTCTGGGTAAAATTATTACGCAATTGCGAGAGTTGAGGAAGCAAGTTCGGCAACGCGCAGTGAATCGGGATTTAAAAGATGAGGTTCTAGGGAAGAAAGTTTTAACAGCAATATTCTGCTGTAGCTCAAAGAATCAATCAACCCGCTTGTTCACCCCCGAAGACAGAATAAACAATTAGTATAGTTATAGTTCACTACTCTCTTGCACCGTTTCCGCCTGAGCAGGCTTTCTGCTCTGTTTTAGAACAACTTACTTAATTAATTTGCTTGTGGGCACGCCCCTAAACGGCTGGTTGAAAATATTACAAGCTGTAAAATATAATAAAATACAAGCAAATACAATAAATTTATGGGCAAGTCTAATTAACCCACCAAGTAAATATTCAAATTATCGAGGTTGCTTAATAACAAATTTTTAGATTAAAGAATGTTTGCGCCAATACCAAAAGTAAAAGCCCAATGCTGTCTATTCTGTTAATCGACGACAACCCGAACGATCGCCTGATGATCGAGCGAGAACTGAGAAAAACTTTTCCAGATTTAGAAATTAAGTCCGTTATTGATATCCAAAGTCTCGAACAAATCCTGACTGCCGGGGGTTTTGATATAGTAATTACAGACTACCAACTTCACTGGAACGACGGATTAACTATTCTCCACAAAGTTCACAGTCGCTACCCCAATTGTCCGGTAATTATGTGTACTGACAGCGGCAGCGAACAAGTGGCAGTCGAAGCAATGAAAGCCGGCTTAAGCGATTACGTCTTCAAGGGGCGACACTTAAAGCGGCTGGCGGGGGCTGTGGCCGAAAGCTTGAAAAATCAGCAGTTGCGTGAGAACTACGCGAAAACGTCGGCGCAGTTGGCAATTTCAGAGGAAAGGCTGAGGTTGGCGATCGAAGCCTCGAAAATGGGAACTTGGGATTGGAATTTATTAAATGGCCAGGTCGTTTGGTCGGAGGGACACGAACAGTTATTCGGGCTGGAAAAAGGCAGTTTTGCGGGAACTTACGAAGCGTTTTTTAGCTGCATTCACCCGGATGACCAGGCCTCGATCGCCCGGGCTGTTACCTTGGCTTTAGAAAACAAAATAGAATACCAATACGAATTTAGAGTCATTTGGCCTGACGGCAGCTTGCACTGGATCGCGAGTAGGGGCAAGTTTTTTGATGATGATACGGGTAAATCGGTGCGATCGAGCGGGGTGGTTTGGGATATTACCGATCGTAAATTATCGGAAGCCAGGGTGCAAGAAAGCGAGGAAAACTTGCGCTTTGCCCTAGAAGCAGCTAATACGATCGCTTTTAGCTGGGATGTGGCATCGGGGGAAGTCCGCCGTTCGTCCAATGCCGAAACACAGAGGGGTTTGGGCCCAGACAGCACCTTTGGTACTTTTGAGCAAAAAAAGAATGCGGTGCATCCAGAAGACCGCGAAAGCTTTTTGGCAGATTTGGATGCCGCACTCAGCGGGACGGGAGTCTACGAGTCGGAATACCGCCAACTGACCCCCGACGGCTCAGTGATTTGGCTTCACGACAAAGGGCGGGTGGTTTTTGACGCATCCGGCACACCCCTTCGGCTGTTCGGGGTGGCGATCGACATTACGGATCGCAAACAATTAGAATACGATCGCTCCCGCGCCTTGGCCCGCGAGCGGTCGTATTTGCACCGCCTGCAAAAGTTAACCTCCGCGTCAGTAGCTATCAACTCCACCCTGTCGGTGGCAGAAATACTTCAGTTAGCGGCAGATAGCGCCCGCCAAATTCTGGAAGTTCACCAGGTAGCGGTGAACCTCAACCCGGCGGCAAACTGGGATGCGGGAATTAGCAAGTTTTCCATGTCAGAAAAATACGCCGCCTGGCAAGATTACTGCGAACAACCAGACGGTACGGGCATTTACCAACAAGTTTGCCAGCACCAACAGGCGATGCGAATGACTCAAAGCGAGTTAGAGGCTCACCCGGCCTGGCGGGGGTTCGGCAAGGCTGCGGGCAAGCACCCGCCGATGCGGGGCTGGCTGGCTGTACCGCTGACGGCTAGGGACGGCAGAAATCTCGGATTGATTCAGTTGTCGGACAAGTATGAGGGGGAGTTTGCCGAAGATGATGAAACTATTTTAATGCAGTTGGCTCAGGCGGTGTCGGGGGCGATCGACAATGCCCGACTTTACGAGGAATCTCAGCAAGCAAATCGCATGAAAGATGAGTTTTTGGCAACTCTTTCTCATGAGTTGCGATCGCCCTTAAACGCGATTTTGGGCTGGGCGCAACTGCTGCAGCAACGCAATTTCAATCCGGCTGCTACTGGGCGGGCTTTATCCACTATTGAGCGAAATGCTAAATTGCAAACTCAATTGATTGATGATTTGCTGGATATTTCGAGAATTATTCGCGGCAAGTTGACTTTGAATCCTTGTGCGGTAAATTTGATTTCGATGGTGGAAGCAGCGGTGAATACGGTGCGGTTGGCCGCCGATGCTAAGTCGATCGATTTACGGTTTGCAATTGTAGATTTGGGCTGGGAGACGGCAGAGTTTTCCGAAACCGGGGAGATTTCTGGCAATCCTGAATCTCAGTTAAATCCGAAATTTTGGGTATCAGGAGACCCCGGCCGCTTGCAGCAAGTAATTTGGAATTTGCTGACGAATGCGATTAAGTTTACGCCGCGCGGGGGGCGAGTTGAAATCCGACTTTCGAGAGTTGATTCGGAGGTTGAGCTGGCTGTTACCGACACGGGAATTGGGATTGCTCCGAATTTTTTGCCTTACGTGTTTGACTCTTTCCGCCAAGCGGATGCTACGATTACTCGCAATTATAGCGGTTTGGGGCTGGGTCTGGCGATCGTCCGGCAGTTGGTGGAACTCCACGGTGGCACGGTTTGGGCGAGCAGTCCGGGACTGGATATGGGATCGACTTTTACTTTCCGTCTCCCTGCGATGCAGGTAAATTCGCTCGCAAGCGAGGAAGCGCAGGTTTTGGCTGGCGCTGGTAATTTACTGGGAGTTAAGGTTTTGCTGGTTGATGACGAGATTGATTCGCGGGAATTTATGAGGTTTGTCTTGGCAGATTCCGGGGCCGCTGTCAGGGCCGCATCGTCTGCTGCTGAGGCGTTTGAGGTGGCTTCGCAGTTTGGGCCGGATGTTGTGGTCAGCGATATCGGAATGCCGGAGGAAGACGGCTATTCGCTGCTACGAAGGCTGCGTTCTTTGAACACGCAGACAGGGAAATTTTGGGCGATCGCTCTGACGGCTTATGCTAGGGATGAAGACCGCGATCGTGCTTTTGCTGCAGGTTTCGATCGGCATCTGTCTAAACCTGTGCAACCCGATGTGTTGGTAGAGACTATAGTCAAGTTGAGGCAGCAAGGGCTAACAACTTAAAAATTTGTCTTAATAATTGGGAATTGGTAAGGGAAAAGTGGTAAATAGGAATTGGGAATTGTGCTTGTAGTGACGACTTTAATCCTCGTAAAACTCGCTGGTACTTGCATTCCTCACTACCAATCTATAATGCTGATTTTACCGACACGACCTGATTAACCCCACTGGATATCGACGGAAATCGCTCAACTGAAAAATATAAAAATTTGTATTTTTCAAACTATTCAACTTCTGCTTGTGGGGCTTTGCTTCTCGCCCGCCTAAAATATGCAATTTCTATGCCGATTAGGTGATTGGTTTGTGTTAATATGCTAAAATATTAAACAACCACGCGGTAATAATTAGGTGGACAAACTTCAGACAGATATAGAGGCAATTTACTCTCAAATAGAGGAATTGCGCCTGGAACGCCAGCAGCTTAGTATTGCCGATGTTGTCCCAGCAGGTGATTCGCCCCAAGCGATCGCCGATGCTTATCGTCGTCACGCGAGGGAAACAGCACAAGTGTCGGCAGAAGTCAAGGGGATTGATGATGCGATCGCGGCTCTGTCTGCTCAACTGAGTCAGAAACAGCAGCAGTCGGTAAAGTTGCAAAGAATCACTCCGATGGAGGAGCAAGTTGAAGAAGGAAGAGTGCTCGCTCACGGACACGCGGAACGGATTAATGAACTGGCGGCGGAGCTGGCGGCGGAAGTGAAGGGACTCAAAGCCATCGCCGACCAAATTAGTCCTAGCTACTGGCAGGTTTATTACAAGCCTTTTATTACTGGTTTTAAGAGTATTTCTGTTCCCTACGTGCGATCGGACGGGGATGTTTGGACTATTGTCAATCGAGTAGTTTAGAGAGGCTGCGGGAGCAGAAATAATCAGCGCTCAAGACAATTTTTTTCCTGTCCCTATTCCTCTACCTCAACCTCGCAGCAATTGCTTAATAGTGCCGACCAATTCTTGAGGGTGAAATGGCTTGGCGATGTAAGCGTCGGCTCCTTGTTTCATTCCCCAATAGCGATCAAACTCTTCGCTTTTGCTAGAGCACATTACCACCGGCAAATTTTGGGTTTTAGGGTCGCTTTTGAGCCTGCGACAGACTTCGTAGCCGTTCATCCGGGGCATCACGATATCCAGAACCACTAAATCTGGGCGGTTAGCCTTGATTTGCTCTAGAGCTTCTACGCCATCACTCGCTACCGTGACGTTGAGTCCTCTACCTTTGAGCAAGTCGGCGATCATCTCCCGCAGAGTGACGCTATCATCAACAACCATAACTGTACTCATAGAATAATCCCTACCAAGTTTCTGGGTTGAAACGTTCACATTAACGTTTACACTAACGTTCACCTTCAAAGGTGTCTTTTCCTGATTGAGATTGCGCTCTGCTAAATGTAGTTTACCCACTTTTGCTGATTTCTCAATCATTTTCTGAGTAATTACAGCAAAATTTAAAGATCCGCGCAACCTCGGTTGACACACGAGGCTATGTCCGTTAGTCTATCATTTTCTTTCTCAAATGGTACTATTATCAAAAAATCAGGGTATAGCTTGGTTATGCGTTTCCCGTTGAGGACGGCGGCGCTCGGCCACCTGCATCAACATTTCTCTAATTAGGATTTTTCGTACCTAAAGCGGATAGTTTTTGGTCGTAGAGCGTGTCTAAAACGACCGGGCGCTGGCGGTAGCTGTGACCGGTGTTTTTGCAGCCATTAGCAACGATTCCCAAGACGGAAGCTCCAGAAATTTTTAATTCTTCTAAAACTTTGCGAACTTGCGATCGGTCTGTTTGCCCAATTTGGACGACCATAATCGTAGCGTCTGTGCGAGCTGCGATCAAGTGGGTGTCTGCCAAGCCTGCTAATGGCGGGGTGTCATAAATTACTAAGTCAAAAAATGCTTGAAATTGCTCCATCAGATACTGCATTTTTTTGGAAGAAAGAAGCTTGATGGGATCGGGGGGAATTTGACCTGCGGTGAGTACGAACAAATTTTCTTGGTTCGGGACTCGTTGAATCGCGTCGTTGAGGCTGAGATCTGTGGAGATGGCATCGCCCAGGCCACGCACGTTTGGCAGTCCTAACTTAGCGTGCAGTTGCGGGCAGCGCAAATCTGCATCTACTAACAATACTCGCTGTCCGACTGCTGCTGCTGTGGCGGCCAGGTACAAAGCTACTGTAGATTTGCCGTCTCCGGCTACGGCTGAGCCGACTAAGAGCGATCGAATTGCCGTGCCTGCACTCAGTAAGTGAATGTTCGTGTAGAGCGATCGAAATGCTTCTAAAAATTGATAGTCCAAGTCGCTCAAAATACTTGGGCCCCCGCTCATAGAACCAGTATGTCTAGCTTCGCCCGGTTCGACTACTTCGACTTTCGAGTTCGATCGAGCCGATGTTAGTTTCCTCTGTCTGGCTGGCGGTCTGCGCTTGACTTTTTTGGTAAACGGAATTACCCCGAGTATTGGCAATCTTGTGGCCATTCTCAGTGATTCAGGAGTGTGGAACACAGTATTTAGTACCTCTACCAGCAAGCCGACTGCTATGCCCAGCAGACTGCTTAAAATTACTGCCAGCGCTAACTGTTTTCTGGTTTGTTTGACGGTAGCTGTTAGAGGGTTGCCGAATTTGTCTCGCGGAATTTCCGGAGGATTTATCAGCACCCAGGGGATTTGCTCCTGAGCTGCATCAATCCGCAAGGCTTCTCGTTTTGCCAAGAAGTCCGAAAAACTCTTAGTAACTACTTGCAGTTCCCGCTGTAAATTGTCGTATTGTCGGGTTGTGACAGAAAAGTTTCTAATTTTTTGGTTGAGAGCATTTTGCAAAGCTGTCATTTCGCGATCGCGCGCTTCAACTTCTTTAATTTGGCTCTCTAAATTTCCCATCACCACTTCTCTTGCTTGTTTAGTGGCAGTTAAAATCAGTTCTTCCCGACTTTTTCGCAGCGCTAAAACTGGCAAACTGTCTTCTCTGTACTGAGCTAATTTTAATGACAATTCCGAGTCTATTCTCTGAATTTGACCTAATAGTCCGCCGTAAGCTTGCCCTTGGGTCATCAGCACCCCCTGGGGATTATTTTCGTTGAGTAGTTTTTCATAGCTTTGGTAGAGGTTTCGCATCCCTTTTAGCTGAACTCTAATTTCTACTTGCTTGCCCCGAAGGCTTTGAACTTGTTCAGACAGAGATTTTCCCTCTATCTGGGGTTCAAACAAGTTGCTCTGCTGCCGCAATCTTTGGACTTGCAGTTGCAGAACTTCCACTCTTTCTCGGAGCTTTGGCAGCTCCGTATCTATAAATTTAATACCTTGATTAATGCCCATCAGCCGTTGCTGCAAGCTGTAATCTAGATAAGCTTTAGAAATTTTGTCCAATACGCGGTAAATTTTTTTTCTGTTTGAATCTTTGTAGCGAACTTGTAAAATTTTTGTGCCTTGCTGTTTGCCATCTTTCGTGTAGCTGACTCGCTGGATAGACATTTTTGAGATCAGTTCGCTATAGTTCATTTTGGGATACGAAGCCCGCAATTCCTCAATTATTGGCTGCATCATTTTGGGACTTCGCAAAATCCTAATTTGGGTTTCGTAGTCTAGTAGGCTAATTCCTTCTATATTAATTCTTGCTAAGTCGGCAGCTTGGGTGTTGTTTAATTGTTTGGATTGCAAACCTTCAGCCGTGGCTGGTTCTACCAACAAGGAAAAGGAGCCTTCATACTCGATCGTAATCTGTTTAGACGTGAGGACGATCGCTGTTCCTGCCAGGGCGCTCAAAGCAATGGTGGCTGCTGCCATGACCAGGAAGCGACGGCGCACGACGCCTAACAGCCAGGACAAGTCTAGCTTTTCTTCTTCTCTCTCCTCTACGAAGTGATCTCTGTAGTTCTGAGCAGATAACTCCGGCAGTTTGCCGTTCGATTTGGGTGTGAAGGGTTGGTAATCTTGTCTGCTATCCATATTCAGCCAGGGTATTTTTGAGGTTGATATTTTTGAGGTTGATATTTTTGAAGTGGCCTGGTCGCGGCTGGGTAATCTTATTGTTTAGTTTATTCTAGCCTTTGCCAGGAATTATCCACCTCACCCGCCGCCTTCTTACCTGAATAAAAATCGGAGAACGTTTATAAAATTTAACACTCCCGTAGCTGGCCCGACAGGTCCGATGACAGCGTTCATGCGATCGACAAAATTGACGAGACCCCTGCGAGATACGATAATCATGTCGTTGTTGCGAAGTTGAGGATTGGTTTCTTCGTTAATTCCTTGAGTTAAATTGACTTCGATCGTCCGTTTAGTAGCTGTACCGTCGTTATTGAGGCGGACTAGCTCAACTTTATCTCTTCTAGCTCTGGTATTCTCGTAGCCAAAAAATCCTCTGGAAATTAAAGCTTGATTCAGTGTGGCATTAGCTGGGAGCCTCAAGGGATCGAGGGATGTTCTGAGTTCTCCTACTACAAAAACGTTAATGCCGACAGGGGCAAAGTTAGTGCTCGCGAGTACGCCAGCTTCTGCAGGGTTGACGATCGTAGCTTTGGGCACGATGATCGTGTCTCCCTCCTGGAGGATGGTATCTTGGGCGCCGTCCCCGGACTCTAGGAACTGCCACAGGTTGACTGGGATAATTTGTTCGCCTCTTCTGGTGACGCGCCGCACTTGGATTTGCCGGATGTCGGCATCCGAGGTGATGCCGCCAGCTAGCTGAATGGCCCGGATGACGGTGGGGAAACCTTCGCGGCTGAGGTCGTTTGTGGTGTTGCCGCCGATCACGACGTAAGCCCCGGGGCGGGTGACTTGACCAACGATGGAGATCGATCGAGGTTTTTCTGGGGGTGGCGAAAAGTTGGCCGTCGCAAATTGACGAGCTTCAGCTTGGTTGAAGTTGGCGACTGTGGGAATCACGATTGTGTCTCTGTCTTGCAAAATGATGTCTTGAGAGATGTCTCCTTCTTGCAAGAATTTCCACAGGTTGACGCTGAGCACTTGATCGGGGCCGTCTCGTTGGGGACGGCGGACGCGGATGTTGCGGATGTCGGCGACACCCGTGACGCCTTCTGCGAGTCTGATCGCTTGGGTGACGGTGGGGTACTGGACACTCGGCGTGGCTCCCGGACCAGGAGTTAGGGTAATGGTGAAGTTTCCGGGCCTGGTGACTTCTCCGATGACGCCGACGTTGAGGGGGCGGGCGGCGACGAGGCTGACTGTGACTAGGGGGTCTTTGAGGACGCGGCGGTAGGCGTTGCGGATGATGTTGGTGGCTTCTACTAAGGTGCGGCCACGGACGGAGACCAAGCCGATCTGGGGCAGGTTGACTGAACCGTCGGAAAGAACTTCGTAGCCGCGGCTGAGTTCGGGTACTTCGAGTATTTCTACTTGGATGCGATCGCCGCCGCCGAGTTTATAGCTTTCCGGCGATCTCCTAACGGGCGCAACATTCTGGGCTTGGTCTGCGCCTAGCGGGATGGGCAGTTGGGCCGGGGTGCTTCTGGCGTCAGCGAGGACACTGGAAGCAAACAAGACAACACCCACAACCGACCGGGCTATCTGTCCTGGAAAATGGGTGTTAACCATACACCACCTAATTTTATTGACTATGATTTATATAAGTGTAGCCTTTTTAGTGCTGGGCAAAAAGCTCATTATTTTAAGCGATCGCCGAAAAAAGGATGCTGTATTTTTGCTTTATCCCTAATTTCTGTGTTAGCGTGGTTGCGGGTTGACGGCTATATTTTATATCTAGATAATTTGCTCTTATTTCGGATAAAGGAAAGCAATTATGACTGAACCAGTGTCTCTACCAAATATGCTGAAAGAGCTAATTTTAGGTAGTTATTCATTGAGATGGATGCTACTTGCTATAGTCGCGATCGCCACTCTACTATTATTTCAATTCGCTAGCTATAAAAAAATAGGTTTGGCTTTAGAAAAAAGCTTTGCTGGTCTTTATATTTTTATTTCTCCCTTCCTGACACAGCCTCCTTTTAATTACTTACATTTTGTGAATCTTAAAGATCCCGAAGGTGGCATATTAAAACTCATACCTTATTTTTTTTACCCCTGGGTAGTATTAATTTTAACTTCAAGGGTTAAAATTTTTAGTAGCAATTTTATAGAAACTTTTGCTAAAATATTGATAATGAATCCTTTCTTTTTACTTTATACATTACTTCCATTACTGTCTACCTTATGGTCTATAGTTCCTGAAGAAACGCTAAGAGCAGCCCTAGCTTTTTCAGGATTTACTGCTTTCGGGTTTTACATTGCAGCCCAATATAAATGGGAGGATTTATCTCGTTTTTGGCGGTGGGGATACACGGCAATCGGTTTGGCAAGTTTTGTAATGAAACCCCCTGGAGCAGGCGAGTTTGTCGGCTTAACCCAATCAAAAAATTCTTTGGGGGGAGTCTTAGCTCTCTGTACGGCATTTTGGTATTTGCATTATTCTCAAGGAGCTAAAACTCAGAAAGAGCGCTGGATTGCTTTGGGAATGATGTTCTTTTCATTTTACCTAGTAAGGGCTAATAAATCAGGAGCGGCTCTAGTGATTACTATCATATTAATAATTGCAGTGTCTTCACTAAATCTTCTAAAAAAATTAAGTTTTCAGTGGGCTTTTACTGCGATTATATGTTTCCTGGTGCTCAGCATAATTATGACTGTTTTTATAGTAGACAACCTAGAGGATATTATTGTAGGTGGGTTAGGCAAGGACTTGACTCTAACTGGGCGGACAGAATTCTGGCCGCAGTTAATGGCTGCGGTCAATCAGCGCCCCTGGTTTGGCTACGGATACGATGGATTTTTTCAACAAGATAAGTTAGGCGCCGCTACTCCTGCTTATTTTATTTATACTCCTAATGGATTTCAACCTAAAAATCCTCACAATGGGGCGATCGGGATCTTGTTAGCCTTCGGGTGGCCGGGATTAATTTTAATGATGACTTCCTTGCTGCTCAATTTAGCTTACGCAGTTCGGTATTTGAGTCGTAGCACTCTGGAAGAAGCGGGAATACCTATTTGTTTTCTAGTCTCTATTATTATAAGCAACATCACAGAAAGTTATATTATAGAGATAGCAAATCCTTGGCTGAGTTACGCAATGTTGACGGTTCGACTTGCGATAGATAATGCTAACAATAGTTCTAACAGTAGCACCAGTAACGCTCAAAGGCGTTCTTTAGCTCGCACTGTCCATTGAAGTAACCTTTATTGGGCGGAGCGTGGAGCCAGTTGTGGTATGTTGTTATAGGATCAACCAGTCTAATTTTGCGAGATTGCCGACCCTGCTAGAACCGCGTTTGTGTTTTGTAAAGATTTAAAATATTCTGATGCTAGATAAGTTAACTGCGGTCAGTCAAAAGCTCGGCCCTAATCTGCGCCAGGTACTCAGCAACATAGCTTGGCTGTTCACTGACCAAATCTTGCAGATGGGTCTAGGTCTGTTTGTAGGCCTTTGGGTGGCTCGCTATCTTGGTCCGACACAATTTGGATTGCTCAACTACGCGCTCGCCTTTGTGTCGCTGTTTAGTTCGGTAGCAACTATGGGCTTGGGTACTCTGGTAGTGAGGAATATCGCTCGCGACCCAGAATGCAAAAATGAGACCCTGGGAACTGCCTTCGGACTGCAATTTACTGGTGGCTGCATCACTTTGGTGTTAACTGTCACCGTGATTGCGTTACTCAAGCCCAACGACACTCTGACTCGGTGGCTGGTAGGTATCATCGCAGCAGGAACTATCTTTAATGCTTTTGAAGCAATCAATTTTTGGTTTCAGTCCCAAATCCAGTCAAAATATACAGTGTTGGCTAAAAATTCAGTATGTTTTTTAGTTGCTGCTGTCAGAATTGGGTTAGTAACAATTAAAGCCCCCCTGCTTGCCTTCGCCTGGGTTCGATTGGCAGAGGTGGCATTGGTAGGAATGGCTTATGTATATTTTTATCAGCTTACGGGGAATAAAATTAAGGATTGGCATTTTAGTTGGAAACGGTGTAAGGAACTGCTATCGGAGAGTTGGCCGATAATTTTGTCGGGATTGGCAATTTATGTGTACTCAAAGACCGATCAGATAATGCTCGGTGCGATGAATCAAAATGCTCAACTGGGCTATTATGCTGCTGCTGTTAAAATTTCGGAAATCTGCGATTTTTTGCCGATGATCATATCCAGCTCTATTTTTCCCAAATTAGCGAATTTGAGAAAGACAAATTATGAAGAATATCTAAATAAATTTCAAATTTACTCGGATATTATGATATTTTTATGGTTGGGAGTTGCCATACCGATATCATTACTTTCTCCCTGGATAGTGCATCTACTTTACGGTGAAAAATATGCACAGTCAGCAGCGGTGCTTGGAATCTATGTTTGGGCGCAATTTGGCAGTAACTTTGGAGTAGCAAGGAGTACATATTTGAACATAGAAGGTCAGTTGCGCTACGGTCTTTACTTGACTGTAGTCGGCTCTATTTTTAATGTAGGGTTAAACTTTTTGCTAATTCCTAAGTATGGAGCTTTTGGAGCAACGGTGGCTACTCTGATAACTTATTTTTACGTGATTATATTAGTCAATTTCTTGATTAAGGAATTGCGCCCATTCGGAAATTTAATCTGGCGATCCCTTAACTTATACAAGGCCGCTTGTAGAATCAGAGGATTAGTAAAATGATTCAAATTAAACCTAAAATCGAACAGCGCTCGAATTGCCCCTATTGTGGAACAGAACTTAATCCAAAAAATGTTCTGTGGCAGGGTATCCACATTGTTCTAGACTCTAAGTGCGAGGGATGCGGCAGCGAGATAATCGACGATTTGAGAGTAGGTCATGGAGTGAAAAACTACATCCAAGTTAATTTAATAAAAGGAGAAATTTTTGCAGCCGATGCTTACAAGAAGGAATGGTTAGGCAAACCCTTACTTAATTCACTCCAAAATCCTCAACCGGAAAAAGTTGAGATTGTAAAAGAAATTTTTAAACACTGCAATCGGGTAATTATCTTAAACTGTATAGATCATCTTTATGGTCACTCCCTGCTCAAGTTGCTCAATGCACAAAGGCACTTAGAATGCAACTCTGACTACGGGTTAGTTGTGATAGTTCCTAAGTTCTTAAGGTGGATGGTTCCCGATGAAGTTGCAGAAATCTGGGCAGTACCTATTTCTTTAAAAAATGGTCAGAATTACTATCCCAGTTTCGCCGAGTTTGTTGAAGAAGAAAGTAAACGCTTTGATGAAATTTATGTCAGCGAAGCCCATTCTCATCCTAGCCAGTTTGACATCACGCGCTTTACTAGAGTTCCCAAACACAAATTTGATGAACCCGAAACAAGAATTACTTTTATTTGGCGGGAAGATCGTTTATTAGTTAACAGTGGGCTGTTCCGAATTCTGAAAAAGCTCAATCAACGAGAAAGGGCATTGCCCTTGCAAAATTTAAAAATTCAGCAGTTATTTGAGAAGATCAGGTTGCAAGTACCAGAAGCAAAATTTGCAGTGGCTGGTCTGGGGACAAAAACTAAGTTCCCAGAATGGATTGAAGATTACAGGGTGGATAGTTTTAATGAAAAAATTGAAAAGGAGATTTGCCACCTTTATTCAGAGAGCCGCTTAATAATTGGTCTTCACGGCTCTAATATGCTGCTACCCTCTGCTCATGCTGGTATGACAATTGATTTGATAGATGAAAGGTGGCGAAACTTTGCCCAAGATATTTTATACCAAGAAAGCGACCCGAGAATGGCGACTTTTCGCTATAGATTTTTGCCGTATCAGACTAGCAATGATACACTGGCATTCATCGCGGCTGTGATGGTTCTGAATTGGTCTAAGTTTAAATCCCAGATGACTGCTGATCTTATATAAAATCGGGCTAATTAGACATACTACAGAACCCGCGATCGTTCAACTATTTTCCGTGTTATAAATATGGATGAACTTGTCAATGTTGTGAAAGTCTTTGACATTTTTTCTTAACCATTGTTCCTCCTGGTCCCACCACTTAAACTTCAGCAGAAAATCAATTTTTTGTTCATCAAACCTATAGCGAATAAGTTTTGCCGGAATTCCTCCATATATAGCATAAGGTGGCACATCTTTTGTGACCACGGCTCCGGCTGCGATAATGGCTCCATCACCAATAGTTACACCATCTACAACAATAACATTTGAGCCAATCCAAACATCATTGCCGATATGGACTGTTTTTTCCTCTTCCTCAAAATATTTTTGGTCTACAAAGGTTGTCCCTACTAGCATCTTTGGCGAATAAAATATCGGATGGCTTGAAACAAAATTTCCCACAGGATGTAAGCCTAAGCGAATGATGCAGTTTGGCCCTATCGAACAAAAATTGCCGACAACACCATTGAAAATTCGCGTATTATCGCGCACATAAGTGTAAGAACCAATGACAGAACCTTCTATGGCTACACGACTAGACACACTAACATGGTGACTGATAGTGGAATTTGTAACCAAAGCCATATAGTCTTGATAAAAATTATTATATTTAAACTTGTTTTTCCACCAATTGACTAAAAATCGCAGATATTCAGTGATGGGATTTTTGAGTATAGAGCTGAGAAATGTTGAGATTTTAGACATGGTTACTAATTACTTAGTGAAGGTTAAATATTGTGTTACCCCATAACTTATTTATTTTTTTCTTAATACGCCTGATTAATGGGGGATGATAATCATAAAATGTATCTTGAGTGAATTGATCGGCTACAAAATTTCGGATCGCGTGGTTGGGATGCCTTAAAGGAAAGGTCATTGCTTCCGTTGGCATATTACTGTATATACTATCTTCTCCTGAAGTATGGGTGGCTTGACTGCCAAATCCAATATTAGAAATTAAATTGTTTTCGGGAATAATAGCAAGTCCATTTTGAACCCAACAAGTAAAAAGCCATCTAAAAAACCAATTGTTGACAGTTCCATCATAGGAAACCTGAAAAGCACTATCCCAAACTTTGACAGATTGAGGATTAGCTAATAAATTTTCGAGAAAACCTGCTTCCCGAAGTTGAGGCCATAACTTCATGTCAACATCATAGTATTGCCATGCTCTGCGCCAAGTCGCCCATCCCCAACAGTTACTAAAACGGGAAAAATAGTAACTGTCTTCTGTTCTTTTTCTCCCCAATTGTAAATTTACACCAGCGATTGACATAATCCGTTTGTCATCTCGATAATGCTCTAATAACTGCTCACAAAAAGGGAAGAAGTTCGGGTGTGGCAAACAGTCATCTTCGAGAATAATTGCTTCCTCTACGGTCTTAAATACCCAGTCGAAACCGCTAGAAATGCGATCCTTGCAACCAAAATTAATCTCTGAATAATTTTTCATAACTTCACAGTCCCAATCGACCCGATCGATAATTGCACGTACAGCGGCGCACTTTTCAGCTTCCCCAGGTTTGTTGGCACGAGGGCCGTCAGCAATTACTAACAGCTTAGGGGGTTTAACTTGTCGAATCGCCTCGAAGACTTTTTCAGTAGTATCCACTCGATTGAAAACCACAAAAACAATGGGAGTTTTTGTATGATAATGTGGCATTTAAACTGTTCAACTCCTACGAGTATAAATATTTTTGCTTAGTAGAACTCATCAATATTGTGAATGTGCTAGGAAGCTTGCAGGCTTCGCTTGTTAACTTAAGTTCTAAATTCCAATTTATCACCAAAAAGTTCGCGGGTCAACTATAATACAGCAATAGTTTACCCAGACAGACTTTTAGGACTGACGCTCTTAAACTCTAAAACCTTGATACCCCGCCCCGTTGCCCAAGTGGGGAACTCTTAAAGCTCCCTTGTGCAAGGGTGGGAGCGACTGCGTAAGCCCTAATTTCATTTTTGTAGCGACGGTTGCAACCGCCGAGCGAGTGGGTAAATAAAACACTGTTACTTTTAGCCTTACCTATCGTTAAAAACCGCAATACAGGGAAGAATGAACCGTACTAATATCGCCGTCCTTTTAACTTGCTTCAACCGCAAACAGAAAACATTAGCTTGCTTAGAGGCTCTTTTTAACCAGGCACTTCCAGCCAATGTAGATATTTCCACCTATATAGTCGATGATGCCAGTACCGACGGTACCAGCGAAGCAGTCCGTCAAACCTATCCTCAAGTCAAGATTTTTTCCGGCGATGGGAACCTATTATCGAACGGGGGAATGCGTGGGGCTTTCAGCGAAGCAATGAAAGATGATCCCGACTACTACCTTTGGTTAAATGATGATACTATTATTTATCCAGAAACAGTAAGTGTCTGGCTAGACACCAGTCACAAGTTATCAGAAAAAGGAGAAACAAAAGCAATCGTTGGCGGTTCTACCTGCGACCCCGAAACAGGTCAAACAACATAAGGCGGTGTCCTGCGAAATAACCCTTTGCACCCCGCGCCGCTTATAGACTTCACCAAGGTTTGCAGGGGATTGGCGTGTCTTCGCAAATGCTGGTGAAAAACAAGAAAAGTGGCGAGCCGAATGTCATCATGTCACAGAATGGCATTGCGAATAAGTTTGATAAGATTATTTCAACTATATCAAACTCGCCATTGCGACTTTACCCTGAGAGAAATCGCGGTATATTTTCTCCGGAATGGCTGCCGGACTCCCTGGCTGCTAAAGTGGCAAAAATGCAACCAGATATTATTAACCTGCACTGGGTTTGTGGGGGTTATATGCAAGTAGAAAGTGTTCCGAAGTTTAATAAACCCCTAGTATGGACGCTCCACGATATGTGGCCTTTTACAGGTGGATGCCACTACAGCGAAGAGTGCGATCGCTACACTAAATCTTGCGGTAGCTGCCCGCAACTGCACAGCACCAAAGAGTCGGATCTGTCGCGGTGGGTCTGGCAGCGGAAAGCTAAAGCTTGGAAAAATATTCACCTAACTCTGGTTAGCCCTAGTGCTTGGTTGGCTAAATGCGCTAGTTCTAGTTCTGTGTTCAAAGATTATCGAGTTGAGGTAATTCCTTACGGCATCGATATTCAAAAGTACAAGCCCATCAATAGTCAATGGGCGCGAGAAATCCTGAATTTACCTAAAGATAAACAAATTGTACTCTTTGGAATAGCAGGTGGAACTAGCAACCGCTGGAAAGGGTTTAATCTGCTAGTATCGGCTTTGCAAAGCCTGAGCAAGTCGGGCTGGAAAGATCGGATAGAGCTGCTAGTTTTTGGTTCTTCTCAACCGGAAAATGCCGTTGAAATCGGTTTTAAAGCTCACTATTTGGGTAATCTAGCAGATGATATAGCGGTTCTCAAGCGTGGTGAGGTATGCCCACGGAGGCCACGGAGGCCACGGAGGCCACGGAGGCCACGGAGGCCACGGAGGCCACGGAGGCCAGTCGTACCTCATATGAGAGCTCGAAAGGCTATATCTCCCTAGCAACAGTTTATGCAGCAGCAGATGTCTTCGTCGCCCCTTCTGTTTACGATAATTTGCCAAACACGGTGATGGAAGCTGGAGCCTGCGGCATCCCCAGCGTCGCATTCAATATCGGGGGACTGCCGGATATGATCGAACACTGCTCAAATGGCTATTTAGCTAAACCTTATGAAACAGAAGACTTAGGGCGAGGAATTGCTTGGGTTTTAGAAGATCCCGATCGGCACCAAAAACTCTGTCGCAGCGCTCGCCTCAAAGTTGAAGAGAAATTTACACTACAAGTCCAAGCTCGCGCGTACAAAAATTTATATGAAGAAATCTTGCAAGCAGCTAATGGTGTTGATTGAAGAAAGCAAGGATGAGTGGTATATTTGCTGAAAAAGCGAGGTGCTGATTTATACAACGAGGTAGACGCAATTATGCTCGGGGCAAAGTAGGGAAATCACAAAACAAATTAGCAAATTGGGTTGATGAGCGAATATAATAGCCGGGCACTGAGTGATGAAGAATACAGTTAGTAACGCTTCTGATGGTGGCCGGGTTTTAAAATAAATAAATTTATAATTAAATCTCTTGATAGTGTGGTCAAGTTAAGTTAGTAATTGAAGAGGACTCGAACTCGATCAGTATTGCCGATCGTCCGAGGACAAGTTTTTACTCGTCAGCCCAATGTTTTAGATAAATGGAGTACACCAGTATAGCAGTCCTGATGACTTGTCACAACCGCAAGTTAAAGACGTTAGTCACTCTAGAGTCGCTGTTTAACCAAACACTAACAAGTGAAATTGCGCTCAGCGTTTATCTGGTAGATGATGGCAGCACTGATGGCACGTCCGAAGGAGTACAGCAAAAATATCCTCAAGTCAAGCTTTTTTCGGGAGATGGCAATTTATTTTGGAATGGAGGAATGCGGATAGCTTTCAGCGAAGCCATGAAAGACGAGCCCGATTACTACCTCTGGCTCAACGACGATACGGTACTGGCTCCAGAGGCTTTAAATACGCTGCTGGCAACCAGTCGCGAGTTATTTGAACAAGGAGAAAAAAAGGCGATCGTTGCCGGCTCTACTTGTGATCCGGATACTGGTGTTTTCACTTACGGAGGAATGGTGCAGAGCAGGTGGTGGCACCCGATTTATTTGCGAGCGGTAGAACCGAGCGATCGCCCGCAGCCTTGTGATACTATGAACGGGAATTTTGTTTTAATTCCTAAAGAAGTAGTTCGAGCCGTCGGCAATTTAGACCCGGCTTTCGTTCACTACGCAGCCGACTATGACTACGGGTGGCGGGCAAAACAGCAAGGATGTAATGTTTGGATCGCTCCCGGTTATATCGGCACTTGCGCTCTCAATCCCAAACCTACAGAAACGCCCGCTCAGCCTTTAAGCGACCAACTGCAAAAAGTTAGCCAACCCAAAGGTTTAGCGCTGCAAGATGTAACGCTTCAACCTCTACAAGAATGGAAAGTTTACAGTCAGCGGTACGGGGGTTGGCTGTGGCCGATATATTGGCTGTTGCCATACCGCAGGTTGATTTGGATGTCTTTCATTGCTAAGTTAAAAGGAGCGTGAAAGATTTTCTTGCTTGAAGAATACAGGGTGGCGGGCGGATTTAACCAACTATAACAACTGACAATGATGCAATCAAATTCTCGTTATTTCACAACAAAATGGAACTATCTAAGAAATCACAGAGCTTTTAAAAAAGCTCCTTTGACAGCTATTTTTCGCACGATATATTGGGCCGTACTTTGCCAGTTGGGGATTCCGGCGACTGTGGAAATTCCGAAGTGGAAGTGCCGTTTTTTCTTGCCTGCTAAGTTCAAACAAGCCGGCTCGACAGGCATTTTTGTACTGCGCGAAGATTACGAGCCGGAACTGTATTATTTAGAGCGCTCACTCTCTCCTGGTTCGGTATTTGTAGACGCGGGAGCAAACACGGGAATTTATACGGTTTTAGCAGCGAAATTAGTAGGAGATGGGGGTAAAGTTCTTTCCTTCGAGCCGGGAGAAGAGAGTTATCAAAATCTCGATCGCAACGTAAAACTCAACAATTTGACTCAAGTCAAACTCTTTAAATCAGCTCTTTCAGATACAGAAGGAACAGCGAAATTCTACCATATTGACAACGCTCCCAACAGTTATTCACTAGGAGGCGATGGCAGCGAAAATACGACCTACGAAGAAGTAGCTACCACTACTATAGATAGCGTTCTGAACCGCGAAGGAATTGAAGGGGTAGATTTCATCAAAATGGACGTAGAAGGTGCAGAAGAATACGTATTGCAGGGTGCGAAGTCGCTGTTTAGCAAAATGCGACCGACAGTGCTCTTTGAAATTAACGAAAAAGCAATTGACAGATTCAAGCTCTCCGATGCCGGAGCCTGGAATTTTCTGAAAAACTTGGGTTACGAGTTTTTTACTGTTAAAGATACGGGAGAGCTGCAAAGCGTAAGCGCTCCGCAGGAAGGGAATATCCTGGCAATTCCTAAAGCTTAAAAACGAAATCGAGGGAAACATTACATGGATGATTTGCGCGTCGCTTGGCTGGTTCCCGAAGTAGAATTGGGTGCATATTGGCAGCCAGTATTGAGAGAATTTACAAAAGTATTTAAAAATACTGTTTTCTACACAGGTCGCGTTTGGCCGGGGTTCGATCCCACCCTGCCGGGAGCATCGGCAATTCAGTTGGTAGGGGAGACTAAATTTGTCGAGACGGAAAAGATAGAAACAGGATACGATCGCGGATTCATTGTAGTATCGCCTAGTATTATCGGCTATTTGCTAAAATTTAAACCTCATGTTGTGTTTCCCCAAGCTTTCTCTTTATGGACTGTAATTGTGGCGTTTTTAAAACCGCTACTGAGGTGGAAAATTGCCATTATTTACGATGGTAGTTCCCCAAATACAGACTTTCGAGATTCCAGTTTTCGGACATTTGTGCGCCGCATCCTTGTGCGGTTTGCCGATGCTTTTGTTGCCAATAGCAATGCGGGTAAAAAATATCTGATGGAAGTTCTAAATGTACCGGAGGATAAAATTTTTACCAGAACCTATCTCGTACCTGATGCGGGAGCTTTGCTGAAACGATTAGATCAAACTCAGCCTCCAAAATTGCAGTTGAAACGCCCGATTTTTCTGTATGTAGGGCGCATCACGGCTAGAAAGGGAATTAAAACGCTTTTAGAAGCTTGCGCTATTCTTAAAAATCTAGGTTATGTTGATTATTCGCTGTTGATTATTGGCAAGGGAGATCAGCGGGAAGAACTGGAAGCATTTATTAAAGATTGCGATTTTGAAGAGCAAGTAACGTGGGCTGGATGGGTAGAATATGGAAATTTAGGTGCTTATTTTCAGCAAGCTGATATTTTTGTGTTTCCTACTTTTGAGGATGTCTGGGGTATGGTTGTACCCGAAGCGATGGTTTTGGGAAAAGCAGTATTGTGTTCAAATGGTGCAGCTTCCTGTGAGTTAATTATGTCAGGCGAGAACGGTTATATTTTCGACCCTAGCAGTGCTCAAGAGTTAGCGGATCAAATGCAAATTTTTCTAGATAATCCTGATTTGATTGAGTCGATGGGAGAGCGTTCACGACAGATAATTTCTCAAAAAACGCCAGAAACAGCAGCTAAAGCTTACGTCGAAGTTACATCTTTTTTGAGGGAGAATAGGTAAACCAAGTTACGCAACGGATGAGTGTAAAGGATTTAACGGAGAGATGGAAGAGGGAAGAGGGAAAATTTAGTAATTACCAATTAGCAATTACCACTTAGTGATGAAAGTTTTATTATCTGCGTTTGCTTGCGAACCGAATCTCGGCTCCGAAGAGGGAGTAGGATGGAATACTGTTATCCAATCTGCTAAACATCACGAAAGTTGGGTATTTACTCGCACGTTTTGTCGATCGTACATTGAAGCAGAACTAGAGCGGAACCCAGTGCAAAACCTGCACTTTGTTTATTTTGATCCGTTTGGGTGGAGCGAAGATTGGAAGGGGAAACAAGGGTTGCTGCAACTTCACTACTATCTGTGGCAAATCTGGGCTTATTTTATCGCTCGGAAGCTCGATCGCGAAATTGGTTTTGACGTAGTACATCACGTAACTTATGTCAAGCATTGGTCTCCAAGTTTCCTGGCGCTGTTGCCACATCCTTTTATTTGGGGGCCGGTGGGGGGTGCAGAAGCAGCACCAAAGCCTTTTTGGCAAGATTTTAGTCGCCGGGGCAAAATTTACGAAACGCTGCGGGCATTGGCTCAAAGCGTAGGAGAACGCGATCCGTTTGTGGGTCTGACGGCGCGCCGCAGTGCGGTGGCGCTGGCAACTACGGAAGAAACCGCAGCCAGACTGCGATTTCTCAAAGCAAAAAACGTGAAGATTTTCTCGCAAGTCGGTTTATCGCAGCCGGAAATTCAAGAACTAGAGAAATTTTCTCCCCCGCCTGAGCAACCAATTAGATTCATTAGTGTTGGTCGTCTCTTACATTGGAAAGGGGTGCACTTGGGACTCCGTGCATTTGCGGAGGCGAAGCTGGAACAATCGGAATACTGGATTGTCGGAGACGGGCCCGAAAGGCAGCGCTTGGAAGCTTTGGCAAGAGAATTGGGACTGGCAAATAAAGTATTTTTTTGGGGAACTTTATCTCGCACTGAAACTCTTTTTAAAATGGGGGAGTCTCATGTTCTCCTCCATCCGAGTTTGCATGACTCTGGTGGTTTTGTGTGCACGGAAATGATGGGGGTTGGTCGTCCCACAATTTGTTTGGATTTGGGGGGCCCTGCTACTCAAGTGACGGCTCAAACGGGGATTAAAGTGGCTGCTACTGACCCCGATCGCGCTGTGCAAGGTCTAGCAGAAGCTATAGTGTGTTTAGCGCAAGATCGTGAATTGCGAGAGCGCTTGGGTCGATCGGGTCAAACGCGCGTCAGGGAAATCTATGATTGGGATGTTAAGGGTCTATTCTTTGCCCAATTGTGCGAAGATGTATTCGATGGAAAATCAGGATAACTTCTGATGGGTTCGATCGGGCAAAACACAAAAAACTATATTTTTTCAGGCGGTGAAACGTGGGCGTTGCAATCATTACTGGCTCGGCGGGTTTAATTGGCTCTGAGGCGTGTCAGTTCTTTGCCAAACAAGGCTTAGATATAGTTGGCATCGACAATAATATGCGCCAGTTCTTTTTTGGTGCTGATGGTTCTACAAACTGGAACCGCCAACTGCTCGAAAAGTCTTTGGGTACCAAGTATTATCACTTAGATGTGGACATTCGCGACTATGAAGCGATTACCAATATCTTTCAGCGGTACGGCGAGTCGATCGAATTAGTAATTCACACAGCAGCCCAGCCCAGCCATGATTGGGCTTCCCGTGCTCCGAAAATAGACTTTACCGTCAATGCCAACGGCACTCTCAATCTTCTAGAAGTAACTCGCTTGTACTGTCCGAAAGCGGTTTTCATTTTCACTTCTACCAATAAAGTATACGGGGATACGCCTAACAGTTTGCCTTTAATTGAATTAGAACACAGGTGGGAAATTGAACCCGGCCATACTTACGAAACCGGCATTCGGGAAGATATGTCAATCGATCAGTGCCTGCACAGTTTGTTTGGTGCTTCTAAGGTAGCTGCTGATGTTTTAGTTCAAGAATACGGTCGATATTTTGATATGAACACCGCTTGTTTTCGCGGCGGCTGTTTGACGGGTCCAAATCACTCGGGAGCTCAATTGCACGGCTTCCTCGCCTACTTGATGAAGTGTGCTGTCACTGGAACTCCTTACACCGTGTTTGGCTACAAAGGCAAGCAAGTTCGCGATAACATTCATAGCGCTGATTTAATTTCGGCATTTTATGAATTTTATAAAGCTCCCAAAAGCGCCCAAGTTTATAATACAGGAGGAGGCAGGTACAGCAATTGCTCGATGTTAGAAGCTATCCAGATGTGCGAGGCAATTGCGGAACGCAAGTTTAATTGGACTTATGCTGAAGGGAATCGCATTGGCGATCACATTTGGTGGATTAGCGACAATTCAAAATTTTCCAGTCACTATCCCAACTGGAAAATGAAATATAACGTTAAACAAATCCTACAGGAGATTTATGAATGTAACCGCGAGCGTTGGCTGAAAGAAGATTCCAATGAGTGATCGGTGCAAAAAGAGTGTGCTGGGAATTTCGGTAAACGATTGAAGAATACAAGGTTAAACAAATCTTAGGGGAGATTTATGAGTGTAACCGCGAGCGTTGACTTAAAGAGGTGCTCCATGATTGATAAAGGGAAAAAGAATGTACTGGGCATATTAGTAAATGCCATTAATTATGAAGCGGCTGTGAGCAAAATTATTGCGGCAGCCAGCGCCGGAAAACCAATGTCAGTTTCAGCTCTCGCGGTTCACGGGGTAATGACTGGGGTTCTCGACAGCACTCATCGTTATCGGATTAATCACATGGACTTAGTATTGCCAGACGGACAGCCGGTCAGGTGGGCGTTAAATTTCCTCTACCATACGGAATTGCCCGATCGAGTTTGCGGGCCGAATGCGATGTTACAAATCTGCGAACGTGCGGCAGAAGAAGGATTACCTATCTATTTGTACGGCTCTCAAGCTTCTGTACTGAAAGCTTTATCTCGCAATCTCTGCCAGCGTTTTCCCAAGTTAATTATTGCGGGAACTCAGCCTTCTAAATTTAGGCACGTTTCGCCCCAAGAGAAACAAGAAATTGCACAGCAAATTCGCAACAGCGGTGCAGCAATTACTTTTGTCGGTTTAGGGTGTCCACGGCAAGAAGTCTGGGCTTACGAATACCGGGACGACTTATCAATGCCGTTGATTGCTGTAGGTGCTGCTTACGATTTTCATGCGGGTAATTTGGCTAAATCTCCTGACTTTTTATCTAAAATAGGTTTGGAATGGCTGTTTCGGATGATGAAGGAACCTCGGCGCCTTTGGCAGCGGTATGTTTTTTTGAATCCGCTTTATATCTGGTTGTTTTTGCTACAAGCTTTGAAAATCAAACAGTTCGACCCCACAGACGCCACGCAGCCTGTAGAAGAAGTATTATATGGTTGAAATTTAAAAGTTTCTGGTGAATTATGGGTGATCAGAAGAAAAAAGTAAAAAAGCAAACACATCGTAACTAATCGTTGTGAGGTGCAACTGCGATCGCATATTCAATAAAATTTATATCAAATCCGGTGGCATCCTAATTAGAGTGGGAGCTTAAGAGAGCGCGATTTGGGTAGCGATATCTTAAGCTCCCACTAACATGATCCAAATATATTATTCTGATGCCACCGGAAACGATCTTACGCCAGAAAACAAATTTTACATTCTCTATGTGTTAAGCAGCAAACTGCACACATTACATACAAAGTTTGTGCGTCAGTCTCGATCGAGTCAGGTGGATTGCTGGGTCAATAGTCGCATTTGGTTTGACTGTAATCCTGCCATGGGCGATGCTGCTCAGTTACTACAGCGGCGATCGCAAAAGTATGGTGAGTGTGTAACCAAACTGGACACAAAACCAAAAGTTTATTGCCCTTCCCTCGATCTTGCTATGGCTTTTGTGCCACAATGCGGATCGAATCGTACTTGTTTTCATCAGCAGCAAAAATTGTTTTCAGTAGTAGCTTCCAAGCTTGGACTTTACTGTTTTCTTTGGGCTTTACTATCTGATGAGATGCCATTGAATCGAACACACTCAAAATTTTTCTTTCATCATCGATCCAACTGTTGGCAAATTGGCGATAGTAGCCATTAAACTCAGTAGAAATTATCTCAAATCCCGCTTTTTCACAGATAGCGCGGAAGCTCTGCGGTGTGAAGAAATACAAATGCCTTGGTACATCTAGATGCATCCATGCAATCCCTGATGACTTCAGCCCAATACAAGAGTTATTTGGTACTTCCATCACCAATTTGCCGCCATCCACGAGCAACTGCATGGCATTGCGGAGTGCAAGTAAAGGATCTCTGGTATGTTCGAGTACGTGGTTCATCACAATCATGTCGTACTGTCTAGACGTGACTTCCGGGGGCAAAGATTCAGCAGTACCATAAAATACATCAAGACCTCGCTGCTCGGCCAAAACCAAAGCTTGTCGATCGGGTTCTACGCCCCAGACTTTGTGACCATCTGCTTGCAGTTCTTGCAGCATTTGGCCGTTGGCGCAACCGATTTCTAATATCGAGCAGGAAGCAGTCGCGAACTGTTGCTTCCACCATTGACTTGTGACATCTACTCCGCGATCGAAACGCCAAGCTAGATGCGTGCGTAATTTATCCCAGAAGGAAATAGAAGAGGAAGACTCGGAACCTGTAGAGTCTATATGATGAGTATAGTAGTCGTCAATCTCGTAGAAACTGGCGATTTTGTTGAGTTCGGGTAAAGGATGAATGCATCCAAGTTGTGACTTTTCGCACCAGTACAATTGAAAGGATTCTTTGTTTGCAGGTCTGCGCCAATCACCGGGTATCAATAGCCACGGTTTCATACTCTGTCCCGATATCGGACAGACGACGGTAGGACTTAAGCAATTTTGACTTGGCATTTTAGTTTTCATTATTTAGGTACTTGATGTACTAATAACCACTGATGTTGGATTTCAAATCCGGAAATAAATTATGTGCCAGTGACAATTGCCGAATCTGAAATACAGCGGATGACTGCCCCAAAATTATTAGGTTTCAGAAACAGGATTGCTGCGGCGTGGTTTTCAGCTTACATCGAACTTTAAGCTAACGCATTTAACTTGTTTTGTCACGTGTAATAAAAAACTACACATTCCGCGATCGGGCTGTGAGTAAGTTTTCCTATATTTAGGAATTCAGCAATAATTAAAGTATAAATTAAGTTATAAAACTGGGTAGCGATGTCGGCTGCGATCGAGACCAATAAAAGCTTTATTGCCTTCATACCTAAGTAATATTATTTATTTTATTGCAAAAGCGAAGTATAAAATTTGCGATTTCATATATCGGTGGACGCAAATGTTGCGCCCGCTACGGTGCCTTGACATAAAAATTTAGCTCCCAGTTGAGTTGGGAAGCCAAACTTTTCTTTAATCTTCATCACAATAGCTGATTGACAAGCAGGGATTTTTATGTAGAGGTCGCCAAGGTCTCCTATCGATCGGCGTAAGCCCCCATCCGTTCTTTGATAAACCGGATATAAAAATGCCTGAAAGTAGACTTAATCACCCGCGGCATACCAAAGTCTATTGGCATCATACTTTCCGGCAACTTCCAATCCAAAACCTTGAGATTTTCCGGCTGCAAAAGCGGAAAATCAAGATCCTCCAAATTCGAGCAAAGCCCCAATCTCATCGCCGCAGCTACAGTGGGAACCGCCGCGGGATCAGCATTAATAATTTCAACTAAAGTTCTGTCCAAAGCAAACACATCATCAGAGGCAGCCAAAATTCCCAAAAACTTAGGTTCCCCGCCGCTTGGCCCGTTACCTTCGTGGCCGATAATGCCATCCAAAATCGTCAAATTAGGGTTAATTGCCCTGGCCGTTTCAACCAGCATTTCACCGAATCTGGCGCTATCTTTGCCAGCTTCCATGTGCCACCAAGCCTTCATTTTGCCTGGGACGCAGCCGAACAAATTTTTCACGCCCATTGTCACGGTTAATTGAACGTGAGATTTGAGTTTGGGCAAATTAATCACTACATCCGCTTCCATTGCTTCTTTGCAAATTCGCAGATGATTGAAATCTTCGCTGACAGTTTCGTAGCGTTTTCCTTGAAACTCAACTACTGGCAAATTCAGTTCTTCCAACAGTGGCAAATAACCGTTGGCTTTGGCTACACCCATTGCACTGCCAAAAGCTGGACTATCACCTAAAAATGGTTTTCCTCCCGCTTCAATGACCATTTTCGCCACGCAGTAAACCAATTCTGGGCGGGTGACACATTCTTTTGTAGGGCGAGAACCGGTGAGGAGATTGGGTTTGAGTAAAACCCGATCGCCCGATTTGACAAAAGCCGAGATTCCGCCCAAGGGTGCCAGCAAACTTTCTAAAGATTTTTGCAAGATTTGGCGATCGTAGGAATTGGCCTGAATTAAACTAACAGCAGACATAATTATGAATTAATTTGTAATTGGTTATCGATCGGGAATAATCTCAGTGTAACACAGGCACATAAAACCATAAGCAGGGTGATCTGCGCCTGCGTTACCAAGAATAATCTCAATACAAATGAACCCTAACTATTCGTTGGCAATCTACCAACTGCCGCCCGCTGCATCGTACTAACTCGCAGCGAGTTAGAGAATATTCCTTGACCTTGCAGTTCAGGTATAGCAGGTTTTACTTCTACTTTTACCACCCTGGCTGTGCAGATAAAAACCGTTTGATCGGCTAAATGGAAAGTCAACCAAGGTTGATTTAACAAATGCAGCACTTCCTCTTGGAATTCTTGTGCCGGCATCGGAATAGTGAAAGTTTCAGCCTGACCTTCCACATAATGAAATGTCACTTGAGTTGTGTTCTCTTTATCTTGAGTTAATTTGGCAAAAGAACCTGCGCGCATAAATTTTGCTCCCCAACTTTAGACTATAAAAAAAATCAGAATTAAATATCAAAAATTTGAATTCTGAATTGTTTAACTTTAACCTGTGACCGGGCTTAGGCAGAACTCAGAAGACAGAAGGCAGAATTAAATCGAGTTCTGCCTTCTAGTTTCTAGCTGATTTCTGCGATCGCCTATACGTTAGCAGAAGATGTTGGCATCGCACTCATTTTCTCTAAATCTAGAACTTTTGCCAAGTCTTCTGCACTCATTAAACCCCGTTCTAGCACAATTTGCCGCAAAGATTTGCCAGTTTCTAGAGATTCTTTGGCGACAGCGGCGGCGTTGAGATAGCCGATGTGAGTGTTGAGGGCGGTCACGAGGGCGAGACTACCTTCAGCATAAGCGAGACACCGATCGCCCTTAGCTTCAATTTTTGCCAGACATTGTGTAGTCAACGCGCTGATGGTATTGCCCAAAATTTCGATGCTGTGAATGAGATTGTAGGCGATGAGGGGCATCATCACGTTCAATTCTAATTGTCCCGCTTGGGCTGCCAGGGCGATCGCGCTATCGTAACCCATAACTTGAAAACAAACCATCGATGTCATTTCTGCCATCACAGGATTGTATTTTCCCGGCATAATGGACGAGCCAGGTTGCACAGGAGGCAGTTGAATTTCTTTCAAACCCGTTTTCGGCCCGGAGTCCATCAAACGCAAGTCGTGGGACATTTTAACGCAATCCTGAGCGAGATTTCGCAGTGCACCGGACACATTTACAAACGGTGCCATACTCTGCATAGCAGCCATTAAATGCTTGGCTGGTTTCAGGGGGTGATCGATTAATTCTGAGAGAATTTCAGCAACTTTTTGACAGTATTCAGGGTGAGTATTTAAGCCTGTTCCTGCCGCACTTCCCCCCAATCCCAGAGATGTCAAATCATCGGATGCCCTGTCAATTCTCAAGGTATGTTCTTTCAGAATTTGCGCCCAAGCGCCGAAGGTATCGCCGAGTCGAACCGGCACAGCATCTTGTAGGTGAGTGCGGCCGGATTTAACAATATTTTTGAATTCTTCTGCTTTGTTTTCAAGGGCAACTACGGCCTCCGACAAAGCCGGAAACAGAGTTTTTTCTAACGCCAACAATCCGCCGATCCGAATCGCCGTCGGAATCACATCATTTGTCGATTGACCGTAGTTTACATGATCGTTAGGACTGACGCGCTTGTAGTTGCCTTTTTCATCGCCCATAATTTCCAAAGCGCGATTTGAAAGAACTTCATTAACATTCATGTGGTGAGAAGTTCCGGCGCCGGCTTGGTAGACATCAACTACAAATTGATCGCGCAATTTGCCAGCTAGGATTTCATCTGCTGCTTGGACAATTGCTTGACTGATGTCTTGGGGAATGCAGCCGAGTTCGCCATTGGCGATCGCCGTTGCTTTTTTAATTAAAACACAAGCATCAACGTATGTTGATAAAGGCTTAATGCCGCTAATCGGGAAATTTTCAATAGCCCTTAGAGTTTGGATGCCATAATAGACATTAGATGGGATTTGTTTGTCTCCCATAGAGTCGCTTTCGGTGCGGTAGCTGATGGTTGGGTGTTCGCTCATATCGCTTTGTTTGTGATGATTGGGAATTGAGATTTTTTTTTAACAATGCTGACTGATACTGCTGTTTTACCGCGCTGGCGGGCCCAGTAAAACACAAATCACGATTGTAAATAATTATCTCACACTCCGAGTTAAATCTCAAATCTCAAATCTTAAATTAAGATTACTTCCCTAAAGTTGTGCAAGAGTAGTTATGTAATTCCGTTGTTTTCAGGTCGCCTACTTCTGTACTTTATCAGATAAAATTTGCGTGTTTAACAATAAATATTAAACCCTACTTCGGATTTTTGTTACAAAAATTCAAGTTAAAATTTTCGCAAAGTTGTTATATTTGGTAGCACAAACAATTTTGCAGCAGGCGAATTGCCAAAAATTATGCCGCGTTACCAAACCATAGATGATGTTCCTACCCTCCAAGAGGCACTCGAAGGAATAATTGTTGAAGATTTAAAAAAGCTGAATGCACTGTTGTCGGGCGATCGTAAATTAACCCGCAAAGCTGACCTGGTTGCTGGGATTAAACAGCAAATGCAGGGAGAAAAACTTAAGCAAGTTTGGGCGCAATTAGACGATTTGCAAAAAGCGGCCGTAGCGGAAGTTATACATGGGTCAAGTGGTGGCTATGATGCCGATGTATTTATGGCGAAATACGGACAACAACCAGACTGGGGAAAGAGCGATCGCTATGGATACAACCGAGAACCATCCCTACTATCCTTGTTCTTCTACGGCACTGCGATACCCTACGATCTGGAAGAAAAATTGCTGAAGTTTGTGCCAAAACCTCAAGGAATTTCCTTAAATCTGGTTGGCGATGTACTGCCAGAGAATTTTATGGTTCGTGTAGAAAAACATAACTTTCGTACATATCAAAAAGAGGTATCCGAGTACGAACTTCCTTTGACAATTTTTGAAATGGAACGGGCTGCCCCAAAGGATTTGGAAGCTGTTTTGCGTCTGATTCAGTCGGGCAAAGTTGCCGTTAGTGAGAAAACCGCATTACCTGGTGCCACAACTCAGAAAGCGATCGCCGCCGTATTGCAAGGGGGTGATTTTTATAACGACGAACAGCGCCAAGCTACCGTGGAAAAGGGCGATACATTCTACGAGGTTGGTAACATCAAATCCTTTGCTTGGGCCGCGATCGCCCAAGCGAGCAAATTCGCCGAACTATCGGGCAAAAAGCTAGTTTTGACCAAAGCGGGACAGAAAGCTTTGCAAGAATCACCTAGCAAAGGATTACAGACAGCATGGAAGCGCTGGTTAAAAACAAACACTTTTGATGAATTTCGCCGCATTGATGCGATTAAAGGACAAACCGGCAAGGGCGCGCGCGGCATGACAGCGGTGGCGGGGCGGAGAGAGGCGATCGCCTCAAGGCTAGCAGAATGTCCCGTCGGTAAATGGGTTCTGTTTAGCGAATTTAGCAGGTATATGTTGGCAACGGGCAATCGGTTTGAAGTAACGCGCGATCCCGACAATCTGTATATTTCTGAATTTGGGTATGGTAACTTAGGATATTCGGGCAGTCACGATTGGCATATTCTGCAAGAAAGATATATGCGTTGCCTGTTGTTTGAGTATGTTGCTACCCTGGGAATAATTGATGTTGCCTATGCCGATCCGTCCCTCGTACCCAGCGATTTTGAGGATCTTTGGGGAACGGACGATTTGAGATTTCTCAGTCGCTACGACGGCTTAATCTCTTTTCGCCTGACAGCTTTGGGGGCTTACTGTTTGGGATTGACTCAAAATTACACCCCGCCAGCAATTGAGTTCCGTCAAACACTCCGCGTACTGCCCAATTTAGATATTGTTGTAGCAGGAGAAGCCATCGCGACATCAGATGCGATCGTCCTCGATCTCTATGCTAAAAAAGTTTCAGATGTCGTCTGGCAACTCGATCGACAAAAGCTATTTACCGCCATTGAAGCCGGATACCCGCTAGCAGAATTTAAAGAAGTTTTAGAGACAAGAAGTATCGAACCGCTACCCGAAACCGTACAGCAATTTCTGACGGATATTACAGAACGATCGAATAGTTTGCAAGATGCAGGAACTGTCAAGTTAATCGAATGTACTAACGCCCATTTAGCATTGTTGATTGCCAATGATTCCCGTACCAAAAAATTCTGTCAGCTAGCGGGCGCTAGCACTTTAGCAGTTCCATTATCCCAGGAAACTAAATTTCGCAACGCCCTGCGGCAGATCGGCTACGTCTTACCCCAGCGGGATAAATAGTAATACCATTTCTCTAAAATCGTGCAACACTCTTTGACCCCCCCTAGCCCCCCCGCTGCATTGCGGGGGGGACAAGAATGCGGGATAAATAGTAATACCATTTCTCTAAAATCGTGCAACACTCTTTGACCCCCCCTAGCCCCCCCTTGCCCCCCCGCTGCATTGCGGGGGGGACAAGAATACTGTTATTTCGTTTAAAAGTGGTATAAAATCCTGTCCGATGGTATCGATCGCACTCGCGCCAGAGTGCAGCAGCCCGATACAAATCCTGAAATTTATTGCAGGGACAATCGCCCGACTGCTTCACCCCTACAAGTATCTAAAATAGTTTCCTTCTTCCCGATCGCATTTGAGACAAGCCTAATAATTAATCCGTGTATCCGTGTTAATCCGTGTAGTGCATTCCTTCTTCCCTCTTCCTTCTTCTTATGAATTATGTTCCCGAAAATGCTTTGATCGTGCAAAGCGATCGATCGATCTTACTAGAAGTTCACGCCCCCACAGCACAACAGGCGCGAGAAGCGATCGCCCCCTTTGCCGAATTAATCAAAAGTCCCGAACACATCCACACCTATCGCATCACGCCCCTCAGCGTGTGGAATGCGCGGGCGGCGGGAATGCCAGTTGAAGACGCGATCGCAGCTTTGCGAAAGTATGCCAAGTATGCCATTCCTGAGTCCGTAGCGCAGGAAATTGAACTGTTGGGGGCGCGGTATGGATTAACTGTAATTGAAAGAATCGATGCGGCTAGCCCCGATTTACAACTGCGAATTGCCGATTTGCCCCTAGCGGAATTGCTGGTACGGGACGATCGCGTCAAACCAATGTTGGGCAAGCGCATCTCGGATCTTTGTTTTCAAGTCGATGCCGGGAATCGCGGCGTACTCAAGCAAGCTTTACTAGCGGTTGGCTATCCGGCAGAAGATTTGGCTGGATATGTGGAGGGTGCCGAATTAGGGATTTCTTTGCGCGATCGTACTCTAACAGATTTGCCCTTTAACTTGCGTACTTATCAACAAGAAGCTGCAGAGGCATTCTATCAGGACGGGGAGGTAAAAGGTGGAAGTGGGACGATCGTCCTACCGTGCGGGGCTGGTAAAACCATAGTCGGGATGTTAGCGATGAGTTTGATAAAGCAAAAGACACTCATCCTCACCAGCAGTTTAACTTCTGTGCACCAGTGGCGCAGGGAAATATTAGACAAAACGAGTTTAACGGAGGATGCGATCGCTGAGTACAGCAGTGTCACCAAACAGACGGCTGCTGTCACCCTATCGACTTACCAAATGCTAAGTTATCGATCGAATAAAGATGATGAATTCCCGCATTTCGAGTTGTTTAACGCCGAATCGTGGGGACTGATTATTTATGATGAAGTCCATCTATTACCTGCACCGATATTTCGGATCACTGCTGAATTACAAGCACGACGCAGGTTAGGTTTAACGGCGACATTGATTCGCGAAGACGGGAAAGAAGGCGATGTATTCACGTTGATTGGGCCCAAGCGCTATGACGTACCTTGGCGCGAATTGGAAGGACAGGGATTTATTGCCACTGCCAATTGTACGGAAATCCGCGTCGCCCAAAATGAGGCGGAAAAAATGGAATATGCCCTAGCGCCCCGCCGCAGCCAGTTTCGGATTGCTGCGGAAAATCCGGGTAAGTTGGATGTGGTGCAAGGTTTATTGCAAAAAGAGGCGGGACACCGTATTTTAATTATTGGTGAGTATCTCGAACAGTTGGATGCGATCGCCAAAATTACCCAATTGCCTCTGATTACGGGAAAGACAAAACAGGCAGAGCGCGATCGGTTATACGAAGCATTCCGTCACAAAGAGATTCCCGGATTAATTCTCTCTCGCGTGGGCAATTTTGCCGTCGATTTACCCGATGCCGATGTGTTGATTCAAGTATCGGGAAAGTATGGTTCTCGCCAAGAAGAAGCGCAGCGCCTCGGACGAATTCTCCGTCCCAAAGCCGACGGACACAATGCCAGCTTTTATACATTAGTATCGCTACAAACTTGCGAGGAAGATTTTGCCCGACACCGCCAACTATTCCTCACCGAACAGGGCTACAACTATCGCATAGAAGTTCAAGGCGATGCTTAGTCAGCGATCGATAAATTCTTGGTAAAACTGCTCATGCAAACCTAAGAAATTATCCATCCCCTGCTTTGTCAGATACCCGCTCTTCTTACCAGTGTGCGGGTTTTCTACGTAGCTATAAATTACTTTTGAAACATTAGGATTCTCGCGCCAACTAATGTTGAACGCTGCATAGTTTGGGAAAAAGGTCATTTCTGCATAAGCATCAATGTGGTCATGTATCCACCATGCCAATGCTGTCCAATCTTGAGTGCGTTCATAGTAAGGGATGAATGATGTAACAATAATACATACTGTTGCTCCCATATACCCCTCTGAATCTTTTACGTCCCAGATATGTTCTGCATAGTTGGCCTCATTACTGGCACAGTTGTACTGATTTTTATTCTCTGCTCCTTTGGCGTTCACCGCACAAGAACGATAGGCTGAGCGGATACTAATCCGACCAAGCGCATCTTGAATTGGTTCAAGCACCCTCTCACACAAATTTTTTCCTGCTTCGATCGCCAAGTCAGGATGGCTAGGAATGTTAGGGATACCTTCAATTTGAGAGATTTCTGAATAAAGAAACTCACGCATGAAAAAACTCTTAGAGAGTTGAACCCGTCCTAGATCTTCCAAAGCTTTAACAGTTTGTGGTTTTCTCATAGATTGAACTACAGCAATTAGAGGTGAATAGCTTAATGTTACAATACGGGCAGATAATTTAGAAGCATTGTTTCAGCCAAAAGCAACGTTCCGATTGAGTGGCTAGAAATAACTTTTGCATCACCACCAATATCTTTCGGTAGTCCGCTCCAACCGGGTTGTTAGACCGCGGCGATCGCCATTTGACGCTGTTATTGTCCGCGTCCTGGTTTGCAATCTGCAAAACCTAATGCCTCCGTGTCAAGGAAACTAGCGATTGCCATCTCAATGACTGCTTCGATTGGATATTCAATTTCAGCAGCACGAGCAATTAGGGCAGCACGAATTCGTTCAGGAAAACGTCCTAAAATAACTTCGGCATCAGCGAGGGAAAGTTGCTCTTGAAGTTTGGCTTGCATGGCATTTACATCTCAGTTGGAATTTGGACGTTGTAAGGGGGTTCAGTAGCTCTTAGAATGATGGCTTCTAGCTCCAATAGTAACGCAGGATTCTGCCAGTGAGAAATTGTCTGTACTGCAATCCGTATGTCTTCATCGCTATATTTATCGAGCCATGCCCACAAAAAAGCTTTGTGCCCACCACTGAAGCGACCTCGTAAGCTCTTGGTTTTACCGATGTAGAGCAATCCATCAGTTCTGTGCCTAATTGCATAAATGCCAGGACGCGCAGGAATGCTCTCAAACCCACGGGTCAAGGGTTGACATTGCTCAAAAGGAATGAAAGCAATCGCGTCTAGAATTCTTCGTGCTTGGATTTGTAGGTCAGAATCATTCGTTGGCATGAAGGCAAGAAGGCTAATTGCACAGAAATCATAATCCCACAAATTCTGTTACAACCATCATCAACTAGGGATGGTTTCCTGTGCGATCACAGAGAGAAGGCGATCGAGCCCGGGCTGATTTGAGCCTTGGCCGTGCCTGTGTTTTTCTAGGATATTGGAAACGGGCGAGCGATCGAGGGAAGTTGCGGGCGATCGGGTTTCACCTGTCGGGAAAAATGTAAAGTTCCTGTTGAGCGACTAAAGACGTTATGTCATCCTCAGACATAATTTGGATCGAGGGTTTCGACCTCGTAACCTTCTACACTTGGTATTCGAGCATCTTCTAAAATCAACTCGTCATAGCCTGAATTGGTTACGTCTGGCTCATCTCTACAACTTTGGGAGTCAAGCACTATATTGTAGCCAACCTCATATTTATAGGATTTAATAACTAAACTATGTACAATACCGGGCTGATTACGCCATAAAACACGTGTATTGGGAGGATAGTAGACTATATTGTCTAGTGGTGGAACCTGCATTATAAAATCCTTGTTTTCTAAAATTTTAATGAGCTCTTCTAGCTTTTCAGGTGGCAACTCAAACCACTCGCCTCCTACTCGATACTCGTGAAAAGCTTCATGTAAACTACTTTCAAATTTAGGTGCATTTTCAAAAAAAGAAGAGCAAACAAATAAATGTTTAACTGGATCACCTGTTTGCAGTTCCCGCATCCTTTTTGCAACTTCCTTAGAAATGCCTATTTTGTAATATTTGTTCGACTTTAGAACATAAATAAATTTATCGTCATCAGTTACTTTCTCAGCGGATTGAGTGAAGAAGGGTAAATGGCCCCAAAACCATCGCTCTCCCTTCTCATCTGGAGGAAATTGGTCAAAGTATGTACCTAAAGCTTTCGCACATTTTCCCCAATGTGCACACACTAATGTACTAGGATATACACCTCTGGCAAAAATACCACCTGTTCCTTTTATCCAATAAGTTCCTTTGTTATCCTCAATCCGTTTTTTACAGACATGGCAAGTAGGTTTCAATCACTTACTCCTTTGTTGCTGGCTTAAATTTTAAGTTGCAATTTGGCATATTTTAGCTAACCCAACACAAATCTGTCGAGACTGGTATCCAATAAACAAGCTTGCGGCTATTTCCTACTGGTAACTCTGCAGTCGAACGTATAATTGTGTCGCAGACATTGTACAATACATACATCATATAACCACACAATACCCCAAGTTGCTCATGTATGTCAAACCCTTCTTACTCCCCGTCAGACTCTCCTTTTCTTAATGAAGCATTGACAAGATTCTGTTTCATGCTCGTTTAGTCGATAATCAAGTTATAATTGAAGAGGATAACTTCGAGAAAGGTTTAAGCCAATTATTGATTAAGGCTGGTATAAAAGCAGAGCATATCGTGACTAGCTCCTTCCTGGACAACAGCGATCAACAAAGAACCTATCAAACACTGTAAAGCCCTTCGATCGACAATTGTTATGCTGAAACAAAGCATCTGTCCTTTCAGCACTATGCAACATAAATCATTAAAACGATCGAATTGGAAGCCTACAATTGGGTGAATACTCGCGATCGCCCCTCAACTCCCCCCTCCCATCCCCCAACCCCGCACAATACTTAATAAAAACTTTACAAAACTTACCCGATCGCCCAACATAGGTTAGAGTTATCCTAGAAAATCCAGCAATCCTGCAAAGCGTCAACCTTCTCGTCACTTATCCAGTGGTTCGATGACTCAAACCCAAAGCACTAAAACCGCCACCCCAACTGCAATTTATTCCTTGACAATTGCTCCCGCCTGTGTATTGCGAGGTCGATCGGCCTTAGCACAAGCCGGAGATGCGATCGCCCGTTTCGGAAAGCGGCCGCTAATCGTCGGCGGCAGCAACTCCCTCGCCGCCGCCCAACCGTACCTGCAACCAATCCTCGAACAGCAGCAGTTAAAATCCGCCGAAACAGCATACGGCAAGGATTGCAGCGAAACCAGCCTCGAATCCCTCCGCGAAGCAGCCCAAACCCATCAAGCCGACTTCATCATCGGTGTCGGCGGCGGCAAAGCCTTAGACGCAGCCAAACTCGTCGCCCATCAGTGCAAAATCCCGATCGTCACAATACCCACATCAGCAGCAACCTGTGCCGCTTGGACAGCCCTTTCTAACATTTATTCAGAACAAGGTGCATTCCAATACGATGTCACATTAGCCAGATGTCCCGACTTATTAATACTCGACTACGGCTTAATTCAAACCGCACCACAGCGGACATTAGTAGCAGGAATTGGAGATGCGATCGCCAAATGGTACGAAGCATCAGTCAGCAGCGGACACTCCGAACAAACCCTGATCATTTCCGCCGTTCAACAAGCTAGAATACTACGCGATATTTTATTCCAAAAATCAGCCGCCGCCCTCAAAGAACCCGGTAGCGAAACCTGGCAAGAAGTCACAGATGCAGCCGTATTGCTAGCAGGAGTAATCGGCGGAATTGGCGGCGCCCAATGTCGCACCGTCGCCGCCCACGCCGTCCACAACGGCCTAACTCATCTATTAGCAAGTCACGGCACATTGCACGGCGAAAAAGTCGCCTACGGCATTTTAGTACAACTGCGACTAGAAGAAATGCTGCAAAACAATCAACTCGCCGCTAGCGCCAGACAGCAACTGCTAAAATTCTACGCCGAGATTGGATTACCCCAAACTTTAGACAACCTCGGACTCGGAGACATTACCATAGCAGAATTACAGCGCGCCGCCGACATAGCCTGCAATCCCAATTCCGACATCCACCGACTGCCTTTTAAAGTTGTTCCCCAACAATTAATGGCAGCGATGGTTTCTACCACCGCACCTGTGGGAGAATTAAAGATTAAGAATTAAAACAGTTTGTAGTAAGGACTAAAGTCCTGAAAAGGCTGTGCTAGCAAGGACGAAAGTCCTTACTACAAACCAGGAAAACTGACAACTGACAAAAAATAAATGACCTTGGATTGGATTACCCCTGCTGACAGGTTGCAAAAACTACCGCCCTACGTATTTGCCCGTCTCGACGAACTCAAAGCCCGCGCCCGCGAACAAGGACTCGATTTAATAGACTTAGGAATGGGAAACCCCGACGGTGCCACTCCTCAACCAGTAGTAGAAGCCGCCGTCGCAGCCATCCAAAATTCTGCAAATCACGGCTATCCACCCTTTGAAGGAACTGCCAGTTTTCGCCGTACTATTACTAAATGGTACAGCCGTCGCTACAATGTTGAACTCGATCCAGAAAGCGAAGCATTGCCTCTGTTGGGTTCTAAAGAAGGTTTAGCACATTTTGCGATCGCCTATATCAATCCAGGGGACTTAATATTAGTACCGAGTCCTGCTTATCCCGTATTATTTCGCGGGCCAATCATCGCTGGTGCAAAAGTTCACAACATCATCCTCAAACCAGAAAATGACTGGGTAATTGACTTAGCCGACATTCCCGACAGCGTAGCCGAACAAGCCAAAATACTTTATTTCAATTATCCCAGCAATCCGACTGGAGCAACTGCACCCCGCGAATTTTACAAAGATATTGTGGCTTTCGCACACAAACATCAAATTTTGCTAGTTCACGATTTGTGTTATGCGGAATTAGCCTTTGACGGCTATCAACCAACAAGTTTATTAGAAATTCCCGGCGGTAAAGAAATCGGTGTCGAATTTCACACCATGTCCAAAACCTACAATATGGCCGGCTGGCGCGTCGGTTTTGTAGTAGGAAATAGCAAAATTATTCAAGGTTTGCGGACATTAAAAACTAACCTAGATTACGGTATATTTTCCGCATTGCAAACAGCAGCAGAAACAGCACTGCAATTGCCCGATAGTTACTTGCACGAAGTGCAGAATCGTTACAGGACTCGCCGGGATTTCATGGTGGAAGGATTGGCAGAATTAGGGTGGAATATTCCTAAACCTTTGGCTGCAATGTATCTTTGGGTTCCCTGCACTCGCGGCATGAGTTCGACTGATTTTGCCCTGAATGTTTTGCAGCAAACGGGTGTTGTGGTGACTCCTGGTAATGCTTTTGGGCCGGGCGGCGAAGGATATGTGAGAATTAGTTTAATTGCAGATTGCGATCGACTGGGAGAAGCATTGCGGCGTTTGAAACAAGCAAACATTCGCTATCAATAGTCATTGGTCATTAGTCATTAGCCAGTTGTTACTTGTTAGTGGTTAGTTGTTATTGGTTATTTGTGGGTTGTTAGTTGTTATTTGTTATTTGTTATTTGTTGGCGATCGTAACCAATTATTAACTACCCAGGACTAATGACTAATGACTACTGACTACTGACTATAACGTTTTAATTTGCTCAATCACCCAGTCAAAAGTTTCCATAACTTGCTTGAGGGCAGATTCGTCTTGCAAAGTAAACAAAGCCAGACTCGGCGACCTTCTCTCGCCCGGTTCTATAGGTAGCGACAGACCGATCGCACTCAGCTTACTTCTCAATTCCAGCCAATTTTGTTCCGCATTAAACGGTGGCTGAGAACCGTAATTATCAGCAGAAATTTCCATTCGACCAGCAATATCTACAGTGAATAACTGATAGGGTTTTCTTCCCTTTTGAGGCAATTGAGCCGCGAAACCGCCGTAGGCGTCCCCCGTTCCCCACTGGATTTGAACTTCGGGTTCTTGACTTTTTGCCCAAAGGTAAATTGCTTTTGCCATTTGCGCCTCGTCCGCGCCTCGTCTAGCTTTGATTTCCGCAAAAAATGAAGATTCATCCCACCGCCTTCTTTCGCGCGTTGCGCTGGATTTTTTCTGCTGTGCTTCCGCTGTCTGACCGATGACTCTGGGAACCAGCGTTTTTAAACCATCTTCACTTACATACTGCTTAATTTCCAGGGCCAAAACTTCAACCGGGTCCATTTGTTCGTTGAGAAATTCCACAACTCGGCGCATTTCAGCGGAAATCTCGTCAGCTACAAACACTAAGCGAACTTTACCCGCTTGCAAATTAGTTTTAACCTTCTGCCAAAATCTGTCTTCATTAGCATCCGCACCGAGAAACTCTTCAAAAATCTGTTCAGGATCGCGACCCCGATCGCGACAATTAGCTTCAAACAGAGCAATAATTGAATCGACAGGCCAGTAAACCAACGCATTAGCAGCATAGTCGATCGACTGACCCAACACTTTTTGTCGCAGTTCGGCATTAGGAGTTCGCCTGACATCCACCAAAGTAGGAACTGCATTTTGGTCGAGAAACAAATGATCCAGCGACCACTGCACCGCTGTTTCCTCATCGCTGGGTGCAGCTTCCCGCGAAATTAACAGCCACCTCCGCGCCGTCGCCCGATCGATTTGGTCTCCCGCGATCAAATTAGGATAAGTTACTAGCAACTCTTGTAACTGGTCTTCCGAGTCGTAGGGCTGTTCCATCATTTCTACCAGCCTGTCGTCGTCCTGAATCAGATAAATACCTCCAGCCATGCCAGCCCACCTACTTAATTTTAGATTTTAGATTTTAGATTTTAGATTTTAGATTTCAGGCTTAGTTATTAGTCTTCAGTCTTCAGTCCGCAGCCAATAACTTCTGAAGGCGGAAGGCATTGGTCAGAATGCAATAAAAATTTTGAATTCAATAATTTTTATTGCTTGTTAATTAAACAAAAAATTCCTTCTGACTAATGACTGATGACTAATAACTAATGACTAATGACTAATAACTAATGACTAATGACTAATGACTAATGACTAATACAACCAGTAAATACTCGCTGTGCCGGCCCAGTCATGTAAATCCGCCCAGAAACTTCTGCCCATTCGATTTCCAAAACGCCGCCGGGGAGCTCAACAGCAGTTGCCCGATCGCACTTCCCTACCAACACCCCAGCTACCACAGCAGCACAAGCACCAGTCCCACAAGCTAGAGTAACACCCGCACCTCTTTCCCACACCCGCATTTTTACATAGTCTGAACGTACCACTTGAATAAATTCCGTATTGGTACGCTGCGGGAAGGCTTTGTTGTGCTCGAATTGAGGCCCGACAGTTTCTAAAGCAACCGCCGAAACATCCTCTACAAAGGTAATGCAGTGAGGATTGCCCATACTGACGCAGGTAACAGACCAAGATTTATCAGCAACTTCGATCGGCACATCTATAACTTTGGCATCCGCTGCAGCCAAAGTTGTCGGAATTTCCGCAGCCAGCAGCCTGGGCACTCCCATATCCACCTTCACCTGACCGTCCGATCGCAATTCGGTAATAATAACGCCCGCACCGGTGTGAATCCGGTACTCAGTGTTAGATTCACTCCCCCCCTTAGCAAGGGGGGGTTGGGGGGGGTGAATTCCAGACCCCTCCAAATCGGCAATAAACTTAGCCAAACAGCGAATTCCGTTGCCGCACATTTCCGGTTCCGAACCATCGGAGTTAAAAATCCGCATCGTATAGTCAGTGTCATTTTGACCCGGAAGAGCAAATATCACACCGTCTGCACCAATCCCGAAATGTCGATCGCACAAATCCACAGCTTGTTCTGGCGTGATCACCGGTTCTGACGAGTGGCGGTTGTCAATCAGAATAAAATCATTTCCCAGTCCGTGATACTTCGCAAACTCGATCGGCATAAAAACAAACCTCTTTTGGTTAAAACTCATTAGATAATTTGATGACCAAATTACCCATTTCCCACTATTATAAAACTTTATGGAATTTATAGTCCTTTGTCGTCAAATATCAACAAATATAATTTTTATAACTCCACAGGGATATCTATATCTAATTAATGCTGATGTCAATGGCTCAATGAATATGGATCGAAAACTAACCGCCAATGGGTTTCTCTCTCATCGGGCACAGGCACTTGTAATTGCTGCGGCAGTAAGGGTTAAACGGTATAAACAGAAGAATATGGTTTAAGGTAATATTTGACTATATTTTTCTGAACTATGTCTGAATTTGAAACCGGATTGCCCAGCGTTCGCTTAATACAAAGCTACATCAAAGACAAAAAACAGGTGGAGATCAAACTCGTTACCGGCGACTTAGTAGCTGGCAGAATTTTTTGGCAGGATAATAGCTGCATTTGCCTCCTCGATCCCTCAGAAACACAAATTCTGATCTCGCGACCAGCAATTGCTTATCTCAAACCCAACGGCTGAGAGTGGGGCATGGGGCATGGGGCATGGGGCATGGGGCATTGGGCATTGGGCATTGGGCATTGGGCATTGGGCATTGTTGACTGTTGGCTGGAAAGCTCACCACAGTCAACTGCCAACTCTGAACTGTCAACCGTCAACTGCCAACTGCCAACTGACTAATCGCTAAACAGCTTTTCGATGACTTGGGCCTTGACCAAAGGCAGCTTTAAAGCAGGTTGCGGCACAGGCGGTGAGGCCGTCCGCTGCATCAAGCCGAGCTCGTAGAAGCCGCCACACAGCAGCAAACGATCGCCTTCTTGCAAATTCGTAGTTCCGTCGGGCCAGCGAGTAAATTTCCCTTCCCGGCGGATCGCCCGCACCTGCACCCCGTACTGCGTCAGCACATCTACCTCTGACAGTTTTTGGCCCGCCCAAGGGCTGTTTGCTGGCAGCCTCAACCACTGGCAAGAACTGTCGCCCTGCGGCACTGCAACTTCCCCCTTCGCCAGCAACTCAAAACTGATGAGTTCTTCCGGTTCTCCGACTACAAAAAGTCGATCGCCCGACTGCAAAGCTGTCTTCCCGTTGGGATAATCAATTTCCTCGCCATTCTCGCGGACGATCGCCATCACGCTAACCCCTGTCAACTGGCGCAGGTTAGTTTCTTCCAGAGTCATGCTGGCGATGGGAGAACCCGACGGCAAGCTGTACCACTCGCTGTTCATATCTCGAACCGCCACTTTCAAATCCCGCGAAATCGCCAAAGGTTCGCGCGGTGGCCGCAATTCCAGATAGCGGCTGCTGCGAATTTGCTGCACATCCCGCCCGATCGCCATTGCCGAGAGTCCCATGCCAGCCAGCAAATGGGAAGACAGTTCTAAACTGGCTTCAAACTCCGGCTGCACGACTTCCCAAGCCCCCAGTTGGTAAAGCAGTTCGATGTCTTTATCTTGGTTCGCGCACACCACAATATCCAAATCCGGGACTAATTCTAAAGCCCGCTTCAGACACAAGCGAGTGCTCATGGGATCGGGAAGGGCGATCGCCATTGCTTTTGCCCGTTCCACCCGCGCCGCTTCCAATACGTGCAAACTGGCAGCATTCCCGTAAATGTAAGGAATTCCTTGCATTCTGCACTCTTGAATTCTACTTTCTGACTCATCGATCACCACAACTGAACAGTTGCGGCTTTGCAGCATTTTGACTAAAATTCTGCCGACTCGCCCGTAGCCGCAAACCACAACATAATTTTGTTCCGGCAAAGTTTCAGCTATTGCCACAGGTTGAGATGTTTCGTCAAAATAGCGCTGCAAAGGCCCGAAATTTTCCGCCCATTTCAATAACTGCGGCACGCTTCTCAATACAAACGGAGTTAGCACGAGGGTGACTGCTGTCGTTCCTAAAATTAACAGGTAAACGTTCCGCGAAACCAGCCCCATAGCTTGGCCGGCACTAGCGAGTACAAAGGAGAATTCTCCTATTTGAGCTAAGCCCAAACCTGCGATTAATGCTGTTTTTAGCGGATAGCCAAATAGTCGGACGATCGGCGTTATAATCAAGAATTTGCCGACAAATACTATAAATACCAGTCCCAGAATTACTTCTAGATGGTTCCACAGAAACACCGGGTCGATTAACATTCCGATGGTGACAAAAAATAAGGATGCAAAAATATCTCGCAAAGGCTCGACATAAGTTAGAGTTTGGTCGGCATATTCCACCTCGGAAATCATTAAACCCGCCACAAATGCGCCCATCTCGATCGAAAAACCCAAATATTCTGTCAGCAGCGCAATCCCTAAAGCCAACACCACAACTCCCAGCAAAAACAGTTCCCGACTTTCTGTTTTCGCCAAATAGCGCAGCAACTGCGGTACCATCCAAATGCCGGCGACTACAGCACCGACAGCAAATAACCCGATCCGCAGCAGGGCCCACGCTACCGTCATGCCGATCTCTTCTGCTGGCTGATTGAGTGCCGGCAAAACTGCTAGCATTAGCCCCAAAGCCAAATCTTGAACTACTAATATTCCCAGCATGACTTGACCGTGGGAAGTACCGGATTCATTGCGCTCCATCAAGCACTTGAGTACAACTGCTGTCGAAGAAAGCGACAGAATCGCTCCTAAAAACACGCCTTGAGGAGGCGATTCTACCCAGCCTACAGCCAAGGAAATTGCAGTAGTAATGGCGATCGTCAGCACAATTTGCAAGCCCCCCCCGCCCAAACTAATGGTTTTAACTTTCTGGAGTTCGGCGAAAGAAAATTCCACTCCCAAGGCAAATAACAGAAAGGCAACCCCGAATTCAGCCAGGGTGTCTACCTGAATTAATTCTTTAATCAGCCCCAAACCAGCCGGCCCAACTACGATCCCTCCCAGCAGGTAGCCGAGAATTACCGGCTGTCGCAAGAGCGATGCAAAGAGTCCTCCTGCTGCGGCAGCAGCGAGAACTAGAACTAAGTCAACGATCAGTCGGAAGTCTTCTTGCACAACTTTATGAAAAAAGTATAAAGTTATATTATAGTATCTAATGTGTTGACTATGTTTGGCGCGTTGACTATAGTTGAGGAACAAGCACAACGGCCACCCTTGACCCAGGTATTTTCTCATGGCACAGAGTTCAACTGCTCACAAAAAGCTTAACCTCTTGCAAGTTTATCGAGGGATTGCGGCTGTATTAGTGGTAATGTTTCACCTCACCGATATGAGCGCCGAGAGATTAAATCAAGTTACTTTTTTTAATTTATTTCAGGCTGGGTGGAGCGGTGTTGATTACTTTTTTGTATTGAGCGGTTTCATAATGGTGTATATTCACCGATCGGCGATAGGTAAAAAAGACCAGTTAAAATCGTTTTTAGTCAAGCGCGCCGTGAGAATATATCCGATATACTGGATAATTACTCTGACAGTTTTGTGTGTTTTTCTAGTAATTCCCGGTTTTGCTAACAATAAAGATTTAGGTTTGGGACAGGTAATTGTTTCGCTGCTATTGATTCCTCAAAATGACAAGCCCATTCTCGATGTAGGTTGGACTTTAATTTACGAATTATATTTTTACTTCCTGTTTAGTATAGCTATCTGGTTCAAACCAAAACATTCTGTACCGATACTTTCGACTTGGCTATTTATCACGATTCTACATTTTTGTAACCTTATAAATTTCCCCAAATCTTTTTTCTTGCTAAATCAACTATTTGGCAATATGAATCTAGAATTTGTTTTGGGCTGCTTGGCTGCCTATATAGTGATTAAATATAACAATAAGATCGGTAAGTACAGGTGGATATTGTTTGGAATAGCAAATTTAGGATATGTTATTTTAGGAATGGTCGTCGCAGGGGGAAACATAGAGTTTGAGCGCGTCACAACTTTTGCAGTCCTAGCAGCTATGTTAATCATTGCTGCCACCTCGATCGACCTCAAGGAGTCCCCGAAAATTCCTGCTCTTTTAATTTTCTTGGGAGATGCCTCATACTCGATATTTTTGACCCACGGGCCGCTGATTTCAGCAAGTACAAAAATTCTGCAAAAGGCGAATTTAGCAAAATATTTCGACGGTTTCTTTGCTCCGGCTCTACTGGCAGTGTTCGCCGTAGTTTTTGGTTGCATATTCTACTCTTTGATAGAAAAACCATTGACAGTTTTTCTGCGGAAAAATATTGTTGAAAAAATGTTTCGTCCCAAAGCAGAAGGCGGACTTTAAAAAATCCGAAGGTTTGCTGCCGTTGGAAGCTAAGAATCCCGATACAGTCGGCTGTGAAATTAATCTCCTTCTAACGGGTGATTGTTACTTTCGGACTCGCAAGCCTAAACTGTGATTTTATTCCTCAAAAACGCACTCAGTCGAGATATTTGAGCTGTATAGTGACAAGCCCTCGGATGCCCCCGATTATTGGCATTGTGGACAGCCATCTCTATGCACCCGCGACCTTTGTCAATTGCCATTGAACTTCTGATTGTGTCCAGTCAGGGGAGTCAAACTGACGAGGATTAGGTGAAACCTGCCGTAGCACCTGTAAAGGCTGCGCTAGAGGCGATCGAGTCAACTTCCCAGTGTGAAGAAAGTCTGTACTTGACATCTGTGCATTTTATAACTCACGCATTTACAACCATGTCCCATTTATTTGAGCCATTCGATCAACGTGGCGTTAGCTTCCGAAATCGCATTGCAGTTTCTCCCATGTGTCAATATTCCAGTGTTGATGGGTTCGCGAATGATTGGCATCTGGTTCATCTCGTCAGTCGAGCCGTAGGAGGGGCAGGGCTGGTGATGACTGAAGCAGCAGCAGTCGAGCCTGAAGGACGAATTACGCCGCAAGATTTAGGAATCTGGGACGATGCTCACATTGAAAATTTGGCGCAAATCGTCGAGTTAATTCACCGCAACGGTGCGGTTGCTGGAATTCAACTGGCTCATGCAGGTCGAAAAGCCAGTACAGCACCTCCGTGGGATGGCGGCGATGTGCTTTCGGAATCTCAGGGAGGATGGACTTCGATCGCCCCTAGCGCCATTCCATTTGAACCCGATGGCCCCGCCCCGATGGCTCTGAGTATCGAAGACATTCAAAAGTTGACGGCATCCTTTGTCACGGCAGCCCAACGCGCCCTCGAAGCCGGATTTGACGTAATCGAGATTCATGCGGCTCACGGCTATATACTCCATGAATTTATGTCTCCCTTGAGCAATCGACGGACAGATGACTATGGTGGCACTTTTGAGCATCGCATCCGGTTTTTATGTGAAGTCGTGCAAGCGGTGCGAAATGTTTTGCCCGATCGAACACCGCTTTGGGTTCGCATCTCTGCAACCGATTGGGTTCCAAATGGTTGGGATATTGAACAAAGTATTACACTCAGCGATAAATTAAAGTCACTGGGCGTTGATTTAATCGATTGTTCATCAGGCGCAATTGTACCTGGTGAAAAGATTCCCACGGGTGCAGGTTATCAAACTATTTTTGCCGATCGCATTCGACGCGAAGCCAACATCGCCACCGGAGCCGTTGGTATGATTACTGCACCCGCGCAGGCTGACCACATCATCCGTACAGGTCAAGCAGATATGGTATTACTGGCCAGAGAAATGCTGCGCGATCCTTATTGGCCGATGCGGGCTGCCAAGCAACTACGTCAATCCGTTCCTGCTCCAATTCAATACGATCGCGCTTGGTAATTAAGCGAATTTGCGATCGATTTTAGGTCAGCCGATTTAATCAATTAACAGGAGTGAATATGTCTGAAATTCAAAACAAGGTTGTCATCATTACAGGAGCAAGTAGCGGTTTAGGTGAAGCCACCGCTCATCGCTTAGCCGCCAGCGGAGCCAAACTGATGCTTGCTGCGCGCCGCGAAGATAGACTCAAGGACTTGGTGGCTGCAATCGAAAAAACAGGTGGCACAGTTGCCTATCGAGTCACCGATGTGGCCGATCGCGCCCAGATGCAAGCATTGGCAGACGCAACGCTGGAAACCTATGGACGCATTGATGTGCTGGTCAACAATGCGGGTTTAATGCCACTGTCTCCCCTTGACCAGATTAAGGTCGATGAGTGGGATCAAATGATTGATGTCAACATTAAAGGCGTGCTTTACGGCATCGCTGCGGTGCTCCCGACTATGCGCCAACAGAAGTCCGGGCACGTAATCAACTTGTCGTCTGTTGCAGGACATAAAGTATTTCCGGCGGGGGCAGTTTACTGTGCTACCAAGTATGCGGTGCGAGCGATTTCCGAAGGGCTGCGGCTGGAGTCAAACGGTGAAATTCGTTCTACCAACATTTCCCCCGGTGCGGTTGCGACTGAGTTAACCAGTACCATCTCTCATGGTGATACGGCATCAGGGGTTAACGGCAGTTGACAATTTACCTAGATTTACCTAGGATTTAGGAACCAGATTCTCGGTAAATTAATGAACAGACTGATTAGCATTGGTGAATTGGCAGAACTCAAGGCGGTCAGCGTTGACACAATACGACGCTGGGAAAAAGAGGGAAAACTAGAGTCCGTGCGGACAGATGGCGGACACAGGCGATATCGTCTTTCCGACTTTGTTGAACAAAAAACAGGAAAGACACTTGCTTATGCCAGAGTCTCCAGTCACGATCAAAAAGCCGATCTTGACAGACAGGATGCTGTCTTGTCTGGCTACTGTCAGTCTTTTGGCTGGGAATATGAAGTCATTAGAGATTTAGGTAGTGGAATGAATTACCGCAAAAAAGGACTAACAAAGCTAATCTCTACCATCTTAGACGGCGAAGTGGTTCGACTTGTAATTACCCACAAAGATAGGCTACTAAGGTTTGGATCTGAACTTATTTTTTCACTCTGCGAATATCACGAAGTAGAAGTGGTAATTTTGAACAAAAAAGAAGACACAACCTTTGAAGAAGACCTTGCCAGCGACGTTTTAGAAATTATTACCGTATTTTCTGCTCGACTGTACGGCTCTAGGTCGAGCCAAAATAAAAAACTTATCGAAAAACTTGCAAAATCTCTGCAAAGCGATTAATCTACTAAGATACAACCGCATTGAGAGGTCGAGTGCGATTCGTTGAAACGCAAATCACGGTGAAAGTCCGTACATAGCGTCTCCAGCCACAAGGCTGAACTCTCGGACT